>CAYRWC010000235.1:0-4824 GCA_964427795.1 uncultured Oscillospiraceae bacterium
TAAGCGCTTTGTTACGACGGTTTTCGGCATTGATCTCGCCGATGCGGCGCATTACCACCTGACTTTGAATACCGCCGCCTTATCGGTTGACGAATGTGTCGCCGCCATCATCGCGCTGCAAAAAGAGCACGAACAACGGCGCCAGCTGGAAAAGCAAACCAGGTATGCCGATGTTGTCAGCCATCTTCCCGAGCGGCCTGTTTTTAAAAACGCGGCGGAAATCGAATTTGCTCAGATCTTGGATATGTATCAAATCGACTGGATTTATGAACCGAAGACTTTTCCGATCGAGTGGGATGCCGAAGGCAATGTCACTCTGGCTTTCAGCCCGGATTTTTATTTGACTCAATTTGACACGTATATTGAATTGACAACCATGAATCAAAAATATGTTACAATCAAGAATCGTAAAGTCAAACGTTTGCGCGAACTGTATCCGGGAATTAAAATAAAAATAGTTTATAAAAAAGACTTTCAGACGTTAGTTGAACGGTTCAACAAGACATAAGGCAGGTTTATAAAATGCCCAATAAAGCAAAACCCATCCTCTTTACCGAAACAGCCCTGAAAGATCGCATTTTAGAACTGGGCAAACTGATAAGCCGCGATTATGCCGGACAAAGTTTGATTCTGGTCGGCGTGCTTAAGGGATCGCTTTATTTTATTGCCGATCTCTCCCGCTCCATCGATTTGCCTATCCAATTGGATTTCATGTCGATAGCAACGTATCCGAATACCACCAATCAAAAAGGCATTGTCCGGATTACGAAAGATCTTGATTTGGAAATTACCGGCAAGCATGTCCTGGTCATCGAGGACATCATCCGCACCGGACTGACAACCGCTTATCTTGTCCAGAATCTTCAAGCCAGAATGCCGGCCAGTGTGAGTGTCTGCACACTGTTCATCAATCCGGACCAACAGTTGATCGATGTGCCGATCGCCTATTGGGGCTTCGAGATCGCCGATACCCGGCTGGTCGGCTTCGGTATGGATATCAATGAAAACGGCCGCAATCTGCCTTATGTCGCCGAATGGGACAGGAATGCCCCTTTGGAATAAACGCATAAAAAAGGACTCCAGCGAACCCTTCGAAAGGATCATTTCGTCCCGGTAGCCCTTTCATGCGAAATTTTAATCGTTCTCTTGAATTTAGTTTTTTTGTCCGGTATGGAGTTTGGATTCCAGACCCAAACTTTGACTTTTCATCAAAACCTTATTCATTTGTCCGATCGGCAATGGCTTCACTTTCGTGACTGACCCATTACCTTTCGCGTTCCGCATCATGAATGCGGCGGCTGTCCGTTCTGTCATTAACCTTTGTGGTATTCCCTGGAGCCTGACTTAATTATAGACAAGTTAAACTGAAATGTCAAGCGATATTTGCTATTATTGTCTATTCTTCACAAATCGTTCATCATTTACACGGCTATGTATTGGCTTTGATGATCTCCATCATTTTTCTCGGGCTGTACATAATAGCGATTATTGTTTAAAATGATTTCAATATTTTGTTCAATTTAAAAGCCGCGTATGCTATACTCATTCTATTGACGGCAACGCTGATGTAAGTATTCCGGCAGTATTGGATGTCATAGCCGTTTTGCCAAGCGAATCCGACGGATTCATGCTTCTCTATGATTGATACCCTTGATTCATCGTTTTTCATTGATCGATTAACAAATAAAGGAGAGAATGCCATGAAAAAGTTGCATCTTATTCCCTTGTTTATCGTTCTGATTTTAGTCGTTGCCAGTGTTGCCGGCTGTTCGGGAACAGCCCGCGGCGGCGGCTGGATTCTGTCATCTGACGGCGGCATCAGCATAGCCGGCTTGGATGATGACGCCGGCAAGGCAACATTTGGTTTCACCTGTAAAATCGGCAAGCAAATCGATGAAGAAACTTTCGAAGCAACCGGCAATTTTCAATATAATGATCATAAAGCCGGTTATAAAATTCACGGTGTAATCACCGGTACCGTCGTCGCAGATTACGATGAGCCCGCGACCATTTTTATCGGCGTCATTGATCCGGATAAAAAAGTCGACGGCGATGAAAAAGAACTGCAGGTCATTGTTTACGACAGCGGTGAACCCGGCCGCGAGGATGAGATTTATATTTACGTTCCGGACGATAACTATGTAAATCAGGGTTATTTGATGGGCGGCAACATCCAGGTTTTCGATTAATCAACAGTCAGGTTGCGAATATTACGTTTTATTACGAATATTAAATCCTGTTCAGACTGCCGCGCGTATATCGAGCGGCAGTTTTTTATCCCAATCCGACATCCAAAACCATCATGACGGCAAAACCGATCATACAGCCGATCGTCGCGATATCGGTCGCGCTGCCTCCTTCTTTGCGCTGCGCTTCGGGGATCAGCTCTTCAACCACCACATAGATCATGGCGCCGGCGGCGAAGGATAAAGCATATGGCAGCATATGCTGCATGGATACGACGGCCAGAGCGCCGATGACGCCGCCGACGGGTTCCACCAAACCGGATGCCTGGCCATACAGAAATGCCTTGGTCCGGCTAAAGCCTTCCCGCCGCAAAGGTATGGAAACGGCGGCGCCCTCCGGGAAATTCTGCAAACCGATACCAATAGCCAGAGCGACGGCTCCGGTGAGTGAAGCCGACGGCAGATGAAACGCCACCGCGCCGAAAGCCACGCCGACAGCCAATCCTTCCGGGATATTATGCAACGTAATCGCTAATACCAGCAGCACGCTTCTTTGCCAATTCGTTTGAATGCCTTCTGCCTGATTTCTGTCTAAACCGCCGTGCAAGTGCGGCATGATTTTATCGATCAGCCACAAGAAGCCGCCGCCGGCCAGAAATCCTGCCGCAGCGGTCAGCCAGGCATTCTGTCCGAGATTGCCGGCCATTTCTATGGCCGGAGCCAACAAGGACCAGAAACTGGCGGCAATCATGACGCCTGCGGCAAAACCGAGCATACTGTTCAGCACGCTCTTTTTGATGGTCTTGAAGAAAAAGACCAGCGCGGCGCCCAGAGCGGTTATGCTCCATGTGAAAAGTGTTCCCAGTAAAGCCTGCGCCACGGGCGGAAATCCGGACAGCCAATCAAGCATCATACCACCGCCTTATCCTCATTCATGAATCGTCTTCAATAAATCAGGCCGTTCCGTCATCAGCGTACAGACCAGCTCGCCAAACAAACTGTTGGCCCAGGCAAACCAAGAGCGGGTAAATCGGGCCGGGTCGTCGGCATGAAAGCCTTCATGCATAAAGCCGGTGCCGGCGTCGGTACGGATCAGCGTTTCCAGAAGGCTTTTGATTTCCTGATCGTCTTCCGAGGTCAAGGCCTGCATGATTAATGATATCGGCCAGATATAGCGGTCCGGCGTATGTGGGCTGCCGATACCGGCGGCAAATTTCCCTTTGAAAAAATAAGGATTCTCCTCACTCAGAATAAAACGACGGGTGTTCTGGTACACGGCATCATCGCGGCGGCAAAAGCCAAGATAAGGCAGTGACAGCAAACTGGGCACATTCGCGTCATCCATGAGATTATAATGGCCAAACCCGTCGGTTTCATAAGCATAGATCCGGCCAAAGCGCGGATGCCGGACGATACCGTAAGTACGGATACCCCATTCAATCGCTTCCGCCAGTTCGACGGCTTGTTTTTGCAGGCAGGCATCATGATAAACGGCTTCCGCCAGCTCGGCAGCTTCCTTTAGCACCACAACGGCAAAAGCATTGCCGGGTATATGGTAATTAAAAAGGCAGGCGTCATCGCTGGGCCGAAAACCGGACCAGGTCATGCCGATATCATTAACCGGCATACCCCGGCCGTGATTGCGCAAGGTATCCGACGGCGGACAATCGCTTCGCTGAAAATAATAAGGCGATTGAGCGGCATGATGCTGTTCCGTCTGCCATTGTGCCATGATGACACAAACAGCCTGGCGGAACGCGTCGTCAAAAACGGATGTCCGGCCGGTGGCGCGGTAATAATGGTAAGCCAGATGAATCGGATTGCATAAGGAATCGATTTCGTATTTGCGTTCCCATACCCATAAACTCTGCCCGGGATAATCGTCCGCATAACGTTTACCATCGGCGCTCTTATTGAAGGCATTGGCATAGGGATCTATCCGGATACAGGCTATCTGACGGCGGATCAAACCTTCGATCAGGATCTGCAGTTCCGGATCATCTTGAGCAAAGGGCAGATAATGATGGATCTGAGCCGACGAATCGCGCAGCCACATCGCCGGAATATCTCCGGTGATAACAAAAGTCGTCTGATCCGGCAGAGGTTCGGCCGTTGTCTCCAATGTATTAAAAAAACATTGGCGGAACATCGCCGGCAGCCGTCCGGCCGGACAACCGGACAAATACTTATCCGTCATTTGATCGATCAACAAGCTCATCTTCATACAAGATACCTCTCTCGATCTTTCGGCCGGCCGCAAGACTGCCGCGGCAAACTTAAACCACAATTTCATTTTAATCGATTAGATTGAATCTGCCCATATAATTTTCTTGCTGCCGACACATTCAGATATGATATACTTATTTTGTTATAAACACACAAAGGATGCTGAGCGGCATGGTTGATTTTATACGGATGATTGATTTAAATATTATGGCTATCATTATCTTGCTGATGCTTTTGCTGGCCGTTTATCAAAACCGTCTGGAACGAAACAATATCTCCGCTAAATTATTTATGTTGTTGCTTGTATTTAATATTATTATGCTTTCATTGGATATTCTGAGCTGGGCTTGGAACGGTAAAAGCGGAGCTGATGCTTATTTTAATAATTATTTATGGAATATGCTGTTGTTTT
>CAYRWC010000236.1:0-4812 GCA_964427795.1 uncultured Oscillospiraceae bacterium
GCAACCGATGTCGCTTCGCGGGGGCTGGATATTGATGATGTCGAAGCAGTATTCAATTATGACATACCCAATGAAAACGAGTATTACATCCATCGGATCGGCAGAACCGGCCGCGCCAAGCATGCCGGTGTTTCCTATACCTTTGTGTCGCTCTTGAGCCGGCCGCGCCTTGACGAGATTGTCCGCTACACCCGCTCAACCATGGAGACGCTGACGATTTAAGCCGGCGGCGATCAGGTGTTTCTGAAAAGCCGCCTGTATTCATTGGGCGATAATTTGAATTTGCGTTTGAAAAGCCGATTCATGTAACTCTGGCTGGTAAACCCGGATTTTTCGGCGATCTCGCCGATTCGTTCATCGGTTTCCATCAAAAGCCGGTAAACAATGTCCAGCCGGACGTCTGCCAGAAAATCATTGAAATACTTGCCGGTCTGTGTTTTAAACAGCTGACCCATATAGGCTGAACTGAGATTCAGCTGATCCGATATGTTCTTCAGGCACAATTCGGGATTATTGAAGCTTTTTTTAATAATGCTGATGCAATGGCGGACATGAGGATGCATCTGACTGTCATATTCGCTGATATTAAAAGATATGGTGTTGATCAGAGCAAACAGCCAATCTTCCAATTCAAAATTGGCATGCAGCGTGCGGTACTTCAGAAGCGTCTGCAGAAGATAAATGGAATATTGATCATTATTGCTGATATCCATGGCTTCGACGACGTTAGCCGCAATAGAAATCGTAATCAGTTTTTTCTGGTTGTTCGACTTTCCGCCGTCGAGTATTTTTTTAGCTTGAACCAGGGCTTCACGCGTCCGTTTGTCGTGAATCAGCTGTCTGAGTTTCTGCATGTTCAGATTGGCCGCAAGATCCAAATCCCGGCTGTACAGATAATCATCGCAAAAAAGGATCGGCGAATTGATCATCTGGATGACGGTCATATAACGTATGGCGGCATCATAGCTTAAACTCAGTTTCGTGTACCGGTCGACCGGCATGCCGACCGAAAACAAGATCGGCATGCCGATCTGTCCTTTTATCTGCTGCATATTGCCGCATAACCGGGTCAGCTGAACTTTATAATCATCGGAGAAACCGCATAAGATACAGGTAACCGTTTTGCGATTTTCGATAAAGAAATAGCAGTCGGACACGTCCAGTTTCGCGGCGGCGTCTTTCAACCGGCTCAGCAGGAGTTCGGGGTCCATATTGGCCGCCATCGGTTTTACGATGACGGCCAGATAGGAAGGTGCGCCGAGATTGATCTCGGCGACCTCGGCTTGAGTTTTGAAATTATACTCCAGTGTGGTGTTTTTTACCCAGCGATTGAGGATATTATTCTTGAACACATTCATATCCTGATCGTTCAGGTTCTCGTTGATATTATCTCTGACTTTAATCAGTGTCTCCGCCAGCTCATCCTGATCGATCGGTTTCAGAAGATAATTCTCGACGCCCAGGCGAATGGCCTCTTTGGCATAAGTAAAATTACTATGCGCGCTGATGACGATAATACGCAGACGCGGATTTAATTTTCGGGCCCGGCCGATCAATTCCAGGCCGTCCATGTCCGGCATGCAAATATCGGTTATCAGCAGATCGACCGGATGGCTGCCCATATAATCCAGTATATCGCGTCCGTTCAGGCAGCTGCCGCAGACCTGACAGCCAAAATCTTCCCAGGACATATGCCCGGCCAGCCACTTGATGACTGTGGGTTCATCATCGACAATCAACGTATTAATCACATTGATCCTCCTGATCCTGCTATGACCAAATGTAGATCAAATCACATTCCGCATGGAGGCCGGCCGGCACGGCAAAAGACCACCGGTTCTCGCCGTCGGCAGATACCGGAACCGATCCGGACGGGCCTTCGACAAACGGCTGCGCCGCAGTATGAATGATCACCTTGAATCCGGTTGCCGGCTCCATGCCTTCATAAGAACCGGTACGGCGGCCAAGCGTCAGTTTATGCTTCGCGTCATCTGTCAAATCGAGTTCTATCGGCGTCACGGCTATTTCACCGTTCTGATACCGGTAGGTTTTGCCATCGTCTTCAAATAAATCCATCCGGCAAGACCCACCCGGATAGACATGCAGATCCAGGCAGTCCGGATGGGACTGTTCCAGGCTCGGCGCCCAGTCCTGCATCGGGATAACGGAGCCGGCCCGGACAAACAAGCCACCGCCCCGCCCGACCGGCGGATGATATGGCATAGACCGGCTGCCCGACAATTTTTCTTCAGTCCAGAAATCAAACCATTCCCCTTCCGGCAGGACAATCTGATCGCTGAAAGCCGATACCAGCAGCGCGTCACCCAGCATATATTGATTGATCACGTCATCATAAGCATCGGTATCCGGCCAGACCAACGCCAGCGCCCGCATCAGCGGCAGACCGGTTTTCGCGGCGACATGGGCAAAAGAATAGAGATAAGGGAAAAGCCGCGACCGCAGCCGCGAGTAAAACCGAACGGCTTCTTCCAGCTCTTGTCCCATGAACCAGGGTTGCTGCCAGTAATTCCCGTTGTTTTGCTGAGGCCACGCCTGCAGAAAGCCGAAATGGATACTCTGGATATTGGTCACCTCGATATCGCAACTGGTGCTGGATATGCCGCAGAAACCCAGATTGAGCATGGAAACCAGCGGTTTGGCGCCGCCGCCGGTGTCGCCGGCCCAGGTGGCGCAATAATGCTGGATGCCCGCATATCCCATGGGGATGTTGATCATCGCCCGCTCGCCGGTATAATCGGCATAACCCCGGCTCATCTGGCGGCCGTAAACCAGCGGCAGCAAATTATGGACTTCGCTGTCCTTATACTGATCGGCCCACAGGCGATCCGGATGCTCCATAATGAAATTAGCCCCATCCAGCTTAAAAGCAGAAACGCCTTGATGAACAAATTGCTTTAAGTGCTCAAACCAGGACTGGCCGGCAACCGTCTGTCTGTCAAGCCGTATGGCGCTTTCGAAATGCGTATCGGCGATGGCGCTGTCCTCGTCCCATTCAGTTTTCCGTGTTGCCGCCGCCCGCTTCTCCTCTTCCCAGAGCAAATCATAATCGCAGCACAGCCAGAGGCTCAACCGAAAACCCAAACGATGCAGAGCGCCGAAGAAAGTTATCGGGTGATGCGGGCGCATGTCGCGTATCCAGTAAGGGATATAAAATTTTGTCGGATGCCACTTTTTATCGACACTAAAATCATAGTGCTTTTCCATCCAGTCCGGTTCCAGGCCGATGGAATCGCAGGGGATGCCGGACAATCGGAAATTGCGGGCGTCATCGAGCATGGCGCGGGCGTTGTTCTCTTCATTGCAGATGAACATATAACCGAAAGCATATTTCGGCAGCATCACCGGCCGGCCTGACAATTGCGTATATAAATCGATTAAGCCCGGCATGCTGCCGGCAAAGAACAGATAAAAATCAAAGGGGCCTTCGGCAGCCGATATGACCAATTTATCCGACTCGGTCTTGCCCAGATCGAATTCGTGGCGGAAAGTCGTATTGATTAACAGGGCCCAGCCTCTACTGCTGAGCAGAAAAGGAACCGGAATATAGCTTTTCACATTCTGCGCCCAGATCGTCGCTTTCCGGCCGCGTTTCATGATGCCTTCCCGGTTCTCGTCGCCCAAGCCGAATAAACGCTCCTTTGCATCCAGGCCGATTGTCATTGAAAAGCCCGGTTCACGGAAATCCGGCCGGATCGTCAGCGTCTGACTGCCGGAAACTTGGATTGCTCCTGATTGCAGATCTATATTCAAGGTCATATTGCCGATCTTTAGAACAGCCTGATTGTCCCGGAGCTCTTGCTTCCAGTTCAAAGCCGGCCAGTCTTCTTTAAGAAAATGATATCGGTTCAGCAAGGGTTCGCCGGATGACCGCGTGCGAACGGCGCTGAATCGAATCATGCCTCCTGTTAACGGTGTCACACGCAGTTTCGTTCCGCCGGCCAATTCAAATTCCGCTCCGGCATGCTGATCGTTTTCCTGATTCATTGATCCGTCCTCCTGTCGTCATTCATGGAAAAAAACACTGAATTTCAAACGTTATTTATAAATTATTAATTCTGCCGCTCAGATCCTGAACTCGTAAAGCCTTGATCCTGATGGTTATTTTGGTTCCCTTGTTTTCGCCGGCTGATTCAATATCGGTAATGCCGTAAGGGCTGTCGAAAACATACCGCAGGCGCTGGTGCACATTCATCAGGCCAAAACTGCTTTTATCATCAGAATTTCCTTCCAGTTTTTCCCGAATCCTGATCAGGTTATCATAGCTGATGCCCAGTCCGTCATCTTCGATAACCAGAAGAATATCATCGTTCTCCATATAACCGGACAATTGAATCCAGTTGTCGTCGCTTTGGCGGATGCCATGGATAAAATAATTTTCGAGTATCGGCTGAAGAATGTATTTGGGCAGGGCGTAATCCAGAATCTCATCTTGAATATTGGATATGAATACGAACCGGCTGTCATAACGCAAATCGAAAAAATTGACATATAATTCAATTACCGATATTTCCTCGCCAACGGTCACAAAGGTCGCGCCCTTAATCTGATATTCAAAAAGCCTGGCCAGCATGACAATCATTTCTGATGCGTCAATAGAGCCCTCATCGGATAATTTGCCGCGTACAGCCTCTAAAGTATTATATAAAAAATGAGGATTGATGCTGGTCTGCAAGGCATAGAAACCGGCTTCCTTTTGTTTGATGTTGTAAAGATAGACCTTGTTGATGGTATCCTGCAATTGATCGCACATATCGTTGAACCGGATGGCCACCAGATTCAGCTCATCGTTTT
>CAYRWC010000237.1:0-4805 GCA_964427795.1 uncultured Oscillospiraceae bacterium
CCGAGGAAAAAGAGAAAGTGATCGCCGCCGGCGGATTGTACATCCTGGGAACCGAACGGCACGAATCCCGGCGGATCGACAACCAGCTTCGCGGCCGTTCCGGCCGTCAGGGCGACCCCGGACGCAGCAAATTCTATTTATCGCTCGATGACGATCTCATGCGTTTATTTGGCGGCGAAAGAATGACGACGGTTTTTGCCGCCCTGGGTGTAGACGAAGATATGGAAATCGAGCACCGAATGCTTTCCAATGCCATTGAATCGGCGCAAAAACGTGTTGAGGGACGCAACTTCAGCATCAGAAAACATGTTTTGGAATATGACGATGTCATGAATACACAAAGAGAAGTGATCTACGGCCAGCGCAAGCAGGTTTTGGAAGGCCAGGATTTGCATGAATACTACCAGAAAATGATCAGCCAAGTCATGCGGGAAGCCATGCTGGATTTTTGTGCCGACACCCCTAATTCTGCCGAATGGGATACTGTAGCGATGCAGGCCAGAATTTCGGATATTTTTGGCGAATTACCGGCTTTGAAACAACTGGCTGCGGCCAGAACCGGGTTGGATGCGGAAAAGCTGACGGCCGATTTGACTGAGGACGCTTTACAAAGATATGAAAAACGGCAGGATGAAATCGGTTCGGTTGAGCTGATGCGGGAAGCCGAACGCTTTATCCTCTTACGGACGGTCGACAGCAAATGGATGGATCATATCGACACCATGGATGATTTGCGGGACAGCATTGGTATGCGGGGTTATGCTCAACATGATCCGGTTGTGGAGTACCGCAAAGAAGGCTTTACTTTATTTGAAGCCATGACCCAGGCCATACAGGAAGATTCGGTTCGATTAATGATGCGGGCCCGGTTTACTCAGGAAAATGTGCAAACGCGGCAAAGCGTCGCCCACAATTTATCAGAAGGGCACGGATCATCGGGCGAACCGGCTCCTGCCGCTCAGCCGCATGTTTCACCCGGCGGCGCAAACCGCGGACAAAGCCGTCAAGGTGTTCTGGATGCTAAAACCGCGCCGGCAGCGGCTGCAGCGCCGTCTGCGCCGGTTCATCGTGACTCGGCCAAGGTTGGCCGCAATGATCCCTGCCCCTGCGGAAGCGGAAAAAAGTATAAAAATTGTCATGGCCGCCAGGATAGCGGATTATAAGCATCTATTAATACATAAAAAATCGGGGAGACAGCGTCAAATATGCTTGAACAACAAGGCATCAAAGGAAACGACTGGATTGAATACCAGCGTAATATTGATCAGGCTGCGACTTTTATCCGAAATCAGTATGCTGATATACCGGAAATCCTGCTTGTTTTAGGATCCGGTCTCGGAGATCTTGCCGATCAGGTTGAGCATCCGGTTGTTTTATCATATGCCGAGATCCCCGGATTCCCCCGGACAACGGTGCCCGGACATTCGGGACGACTGCTTCTGGGTACATGGCATGGGCGTTCTATCGCCGTTATGCAGGGCCGTTTTCATTTTTACGAAGGCTATGATATGAAAACAGTTGTCTTGCCGGTTCGCGTCATGCAGCAGTTGGGTGTCCGCGGCTTGATTCTTACCAATGCGGCCGGCGGCATCCGTCAGGATATGCGGCCGGGTGATCTGATGCTGATACGCGATCATATCAGCCTGTGGGCCGAATCGCCTTTACGCGGTCCGAATTTGGATGATTATGGTCCACGTTTTCCAGATCAATCTTTTGTCTATAATCCTGTTTGGGCCGATCTGGCTGCGGCTTGCGCTCATGAATCAGGCTTGACGCTTCATCAGGGCGTTTACGCCTACACACGCGGCCCTCAATTCGAAACGCCGGCCGAAATAAAACTACTCCGGCTGCTGGGCGCTTCGGCCGTCGGCATGTCGACGGTTCCGGAAGCGATTGCCGCGGTTCATGGCGGCATGCGGGTTTTGGCTCTTTCTTGTATTACGAATATGGCGGCCGGGATGCTCGAACAGCCGCTCAGCCATCAGGAAGTGATCGCTGTAGGAAAACAAGCAGCTGCCGGTACCATTTATTTGCTGACAGCGATCCTGGAGCGTTTATCTTTAAATTGAAAACCGCCGTATCGGCAGTCGTGGGGAGGATCTATGATTTATCCTGAAAAATATGACGTTAAAGATGTTTCGCTGGCTCCGGAAGGCCATAAGAAAATCGCCTGGGCCTGGGCTAATATGCCGGTTTTACGCCAAATCTATGATGATTTCGTACAAAATAAACCGCTGCGTGGATATCGCGTCGCTGTCAGCGTTCATGTCGAAGCCAAGACAGCCTGCCTGGCCAAGACCTTAGCAGCCGGCGGCGCGGATGTTGCCTTAACCGGCTGCAATCCGTTGTCGACACAAGATGATGTGGCGGCCGCGCTGGCGGAGGACGGTCTGCAAGTTTATTGCCGCCATGGTGTCGATATGGATGAATATCTGAATCACTTGAAAAGAACCTTGTCGATCCGTCCGCATATCGTCATTGATGACGGCGGCGATTTTGCGTTGCTTTTGCATACCGAATGCCGTGATCTGGCAAGCGATCTGATCGGCGGTTGTGAAGAAACAACAACCGGCGTGAAAAGGCTGAAAATTTTGGAAAAAGATAAGCATCTGCTTTATCCGGTCATCGCGGTGAATGACGCCCGCTGCAAGCACTTGTTCGATAATCGTTATGGCACCGGCCAATCGGTCTGGACAGCTATTCTAGCGACAACCAATCTCCTGGTTTGCGGCAAGACTGTGGTTATAGCCGGTTACGGCATGTGCGGCCGCGGCGTAGCCATGCGGGCCCGCGGCATGGGCGCCCGGGTCGTCATCACGGAAATCGATCCGGTAAAAGCCTGCGAGGCTTTGATGGAAGGTTATGACGTTATGTCGATGGATGAAGCGGCGCGCTGCGGCGATCTCTTTATTACTGTAACCGGATGCCGTGATGTCATAACGGGACGACATTATCCCTTGATGAAAGACGGCGCGATTCTCTGCAACGCCGGCCATTTTGATGTGGAAATCAATCTGCCGCAGCTGGCTTCTCAAGCGGTATCGATAAACGAGGTCCGCCGCAACATAATCGGCTATACGCTTCCGGACGGCCGCAGAATTCATATTTTAGCTGAAGGCAGGCTGGTTAACTTAGCCGCCGGCGACGGGCACCCGGTAGAAATCATGGACATGAGTTTTTCCTTGCAGGCTCAGAGTGTGCTTTATCTGACACAGCACGGCCGTTCATTGCCGATTGCCGTGCATCAGCTGCCGGCCGATATTGATGATGTTGTCGCGCAACGTCTGCTATGCCATCACCGCAAACAGATAGACGCGCTGACAACAGAACAGCAGGATTATCTGGAACACTGGGATATTTGACGACCGATCGGCTTTCCGATACCGTTCGTCAAAAATAAGCGTAAGAAGCTGGCAGACTATTTAAATGAGGCTGCCGGGACTCCTGTGAGGTATATATGAAACCTTCGGTTTTATTTCACAAAATAACCGTTGTCACACCGGATGAAAACCAGGTTGTCAAAGCATTGAACGAAGCCGCCGTATCCGTCAGAGATGGAAAAATCATTTATTGCGGCCAGGATGAAGAAGAAGCGATCAGGGCTTTTGCCGGTTCTCCCTATGAAACTTGCAGCGGACAAGATCGTATCCTGTTACCTTCCTTTGCCAATACCCACGGACATATGGCTATGACGCTTTTGCGCAACCAAGCTGATGATTATGCGTTGCAGCCATGGTTGTTTCAGGTTATTTTTCCTCGTGAAAACCGGCTGACCCACGATATTGTCGCCTGCGGCAACCGTTTGGCAATGGCGGAAATGATCCGCAGCGGAACCGGAGCGGCGGCGGATATGTATTATTTCCAGGACGCGGCGGCCGAAGCCGCTCTGGATGCAGGCTTCCGTCTGAATTTTTGTGTGGATGTCAAACGTCAGGATCCGGACGGGGAAACGATTGTCGATGACCAGATTTTATCGGATCAGATTAACCGGTACGGCCGCCATCCTTCCGGTTTGCTGCGCGTTTCCATGCTCGTTCATTCGGTTTATTTATATGCGTCGGATCTGTATCCGACTCTGGCTTCTTTAGCCCGACAAACAAATTGCCCGATACAGGTTCATGTTTCTGAAACCGAACAGGAAATTACGGACTGTCTGGCTAAGTATCATCAAAGGCCGGCTTGCCAGTTGGAAGAATTTGGTTTTTTCACGACGCCGACTATCGCGGCGCATTGCGTTCATCTGGATGATGAGGAGAGGGCGGTTCTGGCTCGGCATTCGGTTCTGGTGTCGCATTGTCCGGCCAGCAATTTGAAGCTGGGAAGCGGGATCGCTGATTTGCCGGCGATGATTAAAGCAGGCATCCGGCTGGGAATCGGCACGGACGGTGCGGCGAGCAATAATAATCTGGATCTCTATAAAGAGATGCGTCTGGCTTCTTTTTTGGCCAAAGGCGTGAATCGCGATGCTGCGATCATGCCGGCGGCTGATCTTCTGACCATGGCTACCAGCCGGGGCATGTACGGTTTAGGATTCGATCACAGCGGCCGCATCGCAGCCGGCATGGACGCCGATTTGCAGATAGTCTGTACCAACCGGCCTGAGATGGTGCCGCAGGGCAATCCCGTATCAGCTTTGGTATACAGCGCCGACGGCGCGGCAGTCGAATCCCTGATGGTTAACGGTCGCTGGCTGATGTATAAACGTGAACTGCAAACCCTGGATGAAGAACGATTGATCGTTGAAGCGCGTCAAGCCAGCGGCAGTCGAATCCCTGATGGTTAACGGTCGCTGGCTGATGTATAAA
>CAYRWC010000238.1:0-4790 GCA_964427795.1 uncultured Oscillospiraceae bacterium
TCTCGGCTTCCGAACGGCGGTAAACAATATAGACTTCTTCAGCGCCCAGGCGTTTGGCGCAGCGCGCGGCATCCATGGCGACATTGCCGCCGCCGACGATGGCAACCTTGCGTCCGATGCGGATCGGCGTATCGCTGTCGGGAAATTGATACGCCTTCATCAGATTGATGCGGGTCAGGAATTCATTCGCCGAATAAACGCCATTCAGGTTCTCGCCGGGGATTTTCATAAAGCTCGGCAGGCCGGCGCCGGTTCCGATAAAAATCGCCTCATAGCCTTGCAGATTCAATTCCTCCAAGGTAAACACCTTGCCGATGACCTGGTTCGTTTTTATGGTAACACCCAATTCACGCAGATTATTGATTTCCTTCTGTACCAGGGTTTTGGGCAGCCGAAATTCGGGAATGCCGTACATCAGCACGCCTCCGGGTACATGAAAAGCTTCGAAGATTGTCACATCGTAACCTTTTTTAGCCAGATCGCCGGCGCAGGACAAACCGGCCGGACCGGAACCGACCACCGCGACTTTGCGGTTCTTCGGAACTGCCGGCTCGACTTTCAGCGGTTTGTTCGCCATCGCCCAGTCGGCCACAAAACGTTCAAGCCGGCCAATAGCGACGGGTTCGCCTTTTTTACCGCGCACACAATAGTGCTCGCATTGACTTTCCTGAGGACAAACCCGGCCGCAAACCGCCGGCAGGCTGTTGGTTGCCGTAATCAAATCGTAAGCGGCTCCGAATTCGCCGGCGGCAACCAAAGCGATGAAACCGGGTATATTGACATTGACCGGGCAGCCGCTAACGCAGGGTTTTGCCTTGCATTGCAGGCAGCGTGCCGCCTCTTCCATCGCCATCTCGGCCGTATAGCCTTGGGCGACTTCCAGAAAATTCCGGTTTCGGACCTGAGGATCCTGTTCCGGCATGGCTATTTTTTTCATGGACATATTAGGCATGGTGGCGCTCCTCTCCGGTCAAACGGCATAAATGCGCTTCATAAACAGCTTTTTCGTCTTTTTTATACATCTGCTGCCGGCGCATCGCCTCGTCAAAATCTACCAAATGGCCGTCGAAATCCGGCCCGTCGACGCAAGCGAACTTTGTTTCGCCGCCGACAGTCACCCGACAGCCGCCGCACATGCCCGTGCCGTCTACCATAACCGGATTCATACTGACCACGGTTTTTATACCGTATGGACGAGTCAGATTGCTGACCATTTTCATCATAATCAAAGGTCCGATGGCAATAACCAGATCATAGCGGACGCCGGCTTCGATTTGCTTCTTAAGGACATCGGTTACAAAGCCTTTTTGGCCGTTGGAGCCGTCGTCGGTTGTGATAAACAAATTGCTGCAGGCCGCTCTCATCTCATCTTCCAGGATAATCAGGTCTTTATTGCGGAAGCCGGCGATAATGTCGACTTCGGCGCCTAAATGATGCAGTTTTTTCGCCTGGGGATAAGCAATGGCCGATCCCAAGCCGCCGCCGATCACGGCGACGCGCCGATAGCCGGACAAATGCGTGGCGACGCCCAGCGGGCCGACAAAATCAAGAATCGACATGCCTTCAGCCAAATCATTCAGCATGCGGGTCGTTTTGCCGACAACCTGAAAAATAATCGTAACCGTACCGGCCGTCCGATCAAAATCAGCTACGGTCAGCGGTATCCGTTCCCCATCTTCGTTGACCCGCAAAATAATAAATTGGCCCGGTTCAGCCTTGCGGGCAATATCCGGAGCCTGGATTTCCATTAAGGTGACCGCCGGATTCAGTACTTTTTTTCGGACAATCTGATACAACACTAATTCCTCCTTAGCGCCGTCTACACAGCCATATCCTCTTTATTATAGGATATTCCTCTTCTATTTCAATGCACATTTTGCAGCAAAATGCGCTCGTTTCCGAACCATTCTTCCGTACGGTCGCGAGAAAGAATCCATATTTATAAGCCGGGTCCGCCAACGGAGGCGTTTTCCGGGATAAAAAAACGGATGGTCGATTGATAACCGGCCATCCGCATCAGAACTGTTCAGACAAATTTTACAATTTTCGTAAATACATCAGGATAAAGTTGATCAAGAACAGGATGGACGCGCCGTAAAGAATAGGATGGACTTCCTTGCCTTTGCCGCGCACCAGTTTGATGATGCAGTAAAAAATGAAACCGGCGGCAATACCATAGGAAATGCTGTAGGCAAAAGCCATCATGGTTACAGTCAGGAAAGCGGGGATCGCCTCCTCGATATCTTTCCAGTTGATTTCGCCAAAAACTTCGGCCATCAGGATACCGACGATAATCAAAGCCGGAGCGGTCGCGGCCGACGGTACGATGCCGACAACCGAGGCGAACGGCAGGCAGAGCAGGAATAATACGGCAACGGTGATCGAGGTCAGTCCGGTGCGTCCGCCAACGCCGATTCCGGCGGAGCTCTCAACATATGTTGTCGTGTTGGAGGTGCCGAGCAGCGCGCCGATCGAAGTGGCTGTCGAATCGGCAAACAAAGCGCGGTCCATGCGGGACTTGAAGCCGGAACCGCTGTTCAGCGCTTTTTCGTCGTTCTCGTCAAAGATGCCGCTCTTGCGGCCGGTGCCGATGAACGTGCCGATCGTGTCAAAGGTGTCGGAGAGGCTGAACGCGAAAATGGTGATTAAAACCATCGGGATGCGCGCGGGATCGGAGAACAGACTGGCCAGACCCGTGCTGCCGAAGAATGAGAAAGAAACATTTTTAACACCGCCGATGGCGCTCAGATCGATCAATTTGTCGGGAAGAACCGTAACACCCAACGGGATGCCGATGATCGTCGTCAGGATGATGCCGATCAACATGCTGCCTTTGATTTTTAAAACCATCAATATAACGATAATGGCCAGACCGATCAGAGCCAGCTGTGCCGCCGGATCCGTAAAATTAACCATCGCCGGAACAGCCGAAGCTTTGGCGACTATCGTGCTCTTTGCCGGATCGATGGTTTGGTCGAAGCTGGTATAAGTGCCGGGATCAATCGTAAAATCGATGAAGCCGGCGCTTTTAATGCCGATATAAGCGATAAACAAGCCGATGCCGCCGCCGATCGCATGCTGCAGGCTGGCGGGTATGGCTTTAATGATCGCTTTGCGGACTTGAGTGACCGTGATCAAAATATTGATCAGGCCGCAAATAAAGACCATCGCCAAGGCTTCCTGCCATTTGAACTGCATGCCCAGGCAGACCGTATAGGTGAAAAAGGCGTTCAGACCCATGCCGGGCGCCGTGGCATATGGGACATTAGCCACAAGGCCCATAATCAGGGTGCCAATGACGGAGGCCAGAACCGTCGCGACAAAGACGCCGCCTTTGTCCATGCCCGTTATACCCAGCATTTGCGGGTTAACGAAGATAATGTAGGCCATGGTGAAGAAAGTCGTCAGGCCGGCAATGATTTCGGTTCTGACATTGGTGCCCTTCTCCTTCAGTTTGAAGAACTCATCCATTCCATTCTCAACTCCCATCCATTTTATTGCCGCGAAGCGGCACATTAACGATCTTAGTTTACCAGTAGAAGCAGTAAAAAAGAATACGAAATTCAACGATTTTTCAAGATTATTTTTGTGGATCCGGCGGTTTGGCTCATGGTAACGCGGGATACCACGGCGAATGATTCCTGTGGGATAATAAAATTGTTTGCCGGACTAAAAATCCCTGATAGAAAGAAGGATGAATCATGAATGAGAAATTATCGCAAGCCATCAGTGAACAAATCAATAAAGAGTATTTTTCGGCATTCCTTTATCTGGCGATGTCCGACTGGTTCAATGAAAAGGGGCTGAAGGGCGCCGCCAACTGGAATTATGTCCAATATCAGGAAGAATTGGCGCATGCGCAGAATCTTTTTAAATACCTGCAGATCCGCGATGAAAAAGCCGCTTTTCAGACAGTGGCCGACCCCAGCGGGCAATGGGACTCGCCGCTGGCCGTATTCCGCCACGTCCTGTCTCACGAGCAATCCGTAACCGAATCGATCGGCCGTCTGGCAACGCTGGCCATGCAATGCAACGATCATGCCGCCTATATCTTTTTACAGTGGTATGTGACGGAGCAGGTAGAAGAAGAAGGCAACGCCACCGATATCATCCACAAGCTGGAATTAGCCGGCGACAATACCAACGCCCTTTTGATGATCGATGATCAGCTGGGAACGCGCGTATTCGTCGCGCCGGTTGTACCCGGCATAACACCGGCAGCCTGATCGGTTCCGCCGCTGTCCGCAACGCCGCCGTACGCGGCCGTCAGGCAGCGTGATAACCGTTGATGGAACCAAGCCGGCGTCATCGTTTTCCAGATTACCAAAAATGAATCACGGAGGCTGTCCAGCCGGCTTTGCTGATGCCATCGCCACGCCTGGACAGCCTCTTCATATTCGGTCCGCTTATCCAGACGGCTCAGCCATGCTGTCGTCATGATGCCGTCATGCCAGCCGCCCAGTACATCCTGGAAAACGCGAAAATCCTGTAGCAGGATTTCGGCGGCTTCGCCGCATAACGGTTGAAAAAAAGCCAACAGATATCGAAAATTCTTGGCCGTTATCCGCAGCTGGTGCAAAACCGGCTCCGGTATTTCCTTCTGGCCAGGCGCGGCGGGTTCATCGGAGATAACGCCATGATATGCAGTTACCGCCGCCGCCGCTTGATAAAGCATAGCCGCCAGGCAATCTTCCAGACGGAAAAGGCCGGTTTTGCCGCTATCAGAAAGGGCGGCGGGGAGCATCCGGTTAACCGCATCCGGCGCCCTCAGCAAGGTCGTATGGCGGTTC
>CAYRWC010000239.1:0-4775 GCA_964427795.1 uncultured Oscillospiraceae bacterium
CGCGGTCGCGCAATATCTGGAACGGCTTTGTGAAAAGCACGCTTTTTATTCCGGTTATCTCGTCGATGATCCTGGTCGGTACGCTTTGGCGGATCATGTACAATCCGCAGGTCGGCCTGATCAATCAGTTTTTAAACATCTTTCATATTGACGCCATCAATTGGCTGGGCAGTAAAAAACTGGCGTTGGTAAGCATCTGCGTTGTCGGCATCTGGAAGAATGTCGGCTACTTCATGGTCATCTACATCGCCGCCATTTTGGATATCCCGCGTGAACTTTATGAAGCCGGCCGGGTCGACGGCGCCAGCGGCATGCAGCAGTTCTGGCACATCACGCTGCCCATGCTGAAGCCGATCAATTTCCTGGTCGTCATTCTCGGCACGATCTGGTCCTTCCAGGTTTTCGACCTGGTCTACACGATGACCGGCGGCGGTCCCGGAACCTCGACGGTTACTTTGGTCTCAACTATCTACAACGCTGCTTTCCGCGAATATAAAATGGGCTATGCCTGCGCCGTGGCCATGATGCTGTTCGCCATCATCATTGTCATCTCGATTTTGCAGCAGCAGCTGCTCAATAAAAAAGAGCGTTAGGAGGCTATCGCGGTGAAAGTAAAAAAGATTGTCCTTTCCGTCATCATCAATGCGTTTTTCCTCTTCATGGTTATTCTGGCTTTGATGCCTTTCTTGTACATGGTCTTTACCTCGCTGCGCCAGGTATATTCCCTGGTAGATTTCAATTTCACGCTGGCCGACTTCAATTTCAACAATTACAAAGCAGTTTTTACCAGCTTTCCTTTCACGCTGTACTTTTTCAACAGCATCCTGGTCGTTATCCTGGCTTGCGCTTTGAACTTGATCGTTTCTTCACTGGCCGGCTATGGATTCGCTAAAAAGAAATTCAAAGGCCGCAATGCCATCTTTTTCTTTTTCCTGGCGACCATGATGATCCCCGGACAAGTGACCATCATCCCGGTCTTTGTCATGTTCAACATGGTTCATTTGCTGGATTCCTACGCGGCGCTCATCCTGCCGACCGTCGGCGCTTTCGGCGTCTTCCTGATGAAGCAATTCATGGAGAGCCTGCCGGACGAACTGATCGAAGCGGCCAAGATCGACGGCAGCGGCGAGGTCCGGACTTTCTGCAGCATTGTCATCCCGCTGATCAAGCCGGTTATCATCTCCCTGACCATCTTCACCTTCATCTCGGTCTGGAACGATTTCATCTGGCCGCTGGTCGTTATCAGCAGCGACAGCCGAACCACGCTGACGCTGGGCCTGTCGACGCTTTCCGGTTTGTATAAAACCAATTACGGCCTGGTTATGGCCGGCGCCACATTGACCTTCGCGATTCCTTTCCTGTTGTATATTTTCCTGCAAAAGCATTTTATCGAGGGCATCGCGCTCAGCGGCATCAAAGGCTGAGCGGCGAACACTGAAAACAGAAACGGGGCCGTCTCCAAAGCTGCGCATATCGGCGGCAGCATGGAGAGACGGTCCCGTTTTTATGCCGGAAATGTGGTGCTTTCGGCATCTGGCTATTTAAAACGATCTATACGCCGAAAAACAACAACGGTATGAGCATGACCGTCGGCCGGCCTTCGGCGACCATCTGGATGACGCCGCGGTTTTCCGCCTGAACGGCCTGGCCGGCGCGCAGGGTGACCGAGAAAACTGTTTCGCTGCTGGTTACGCCGGTATTGTGCAACAAATTGATATGTTTTCTGCCTTCGACGATTTCGAATCCTTCCGGGAGATAATAGGTAACGGCAATGTGCCGCGGATCCGGCATCTGATTGCTCAAGGTCAGGGTAACGACCGTTTCCTGGCCGGCGCCGATATTGACGCCGTTTTCATAACGGACAGCCGCTTTGGCGTGGATGAAATCGAAGGTCAGGTCGCCGTTCATGGCGGCCAGCCAATGCAGATAAGCCGGCTTTGCGCGTAAAGCGCCGCCTTTGATATCCGTACAGTCGGCCGCGGCGTCGCTCAGGTCCACCGGCGCGAAATGAGCAGCCAGAACCTGCGGCGTCAGACGGACGACCCGGTCGGTCAGAGCCGAGCAGGTCGCGGGAACCCCGCCCCAGGAACCCCGATCGATCGCCACGGAAATGATATCGTCGCCGACATGCTTTTTCCAGTCTGCCGGAATGGCTTCGGCGCCCATAATAATGCCCAGGATCGAGCCCAGGGTGGCGCCGGTGCAGTCGGTATCGTCGCCGCAGCTGACGGCGGTCAGCAGCGATTTTTTAAAGTTCCCTTCGCCGTACAGCCAGCCGATGACAACATAAGCCACATTGGCCGGAGCCTGAAACCAACCCAGATCGGCGGAATCTTCCATAACCAGGCGGCGGGTTTCCTGCCAATCCAGCCCCCGTTTATAGCTGTCAAGCACCAGGTTGATGCTCCGGGCGATCCGGCAATCGGCCGGGATATACGATAAGCCGATCTGAATCAGCTTATTGCGGTCGGTTTCGATAAAAGCGGCGCTCTCGACAGCGACCGTAAAGAGTTCGGCATAGGTCCCCTCGCCGGTCCCATGATCCACGCAGGCATCAAACCAGGCGTATTTCGCGGCGATATCCGGGCAGCCGGGCGCGCAGCAGGCCCAGATCTCCGAACGGATCCAGGCGCCGTTGGAATGTTTCCAGTCATTTTCATGATTGCCGGACAAGGGCGGCAGCAGACCGGCTTTCATGTTGCTTTTCCCGATGCCGTACTCATTCCAGTGCGGGGGGATGAAATTGAGCCAGTATTCGCCGAGAACCTTCTCGTTGATACCGAGCGGACCGCGATCTTCCAGCGCTTTGAGCCATATCAGCTGCAGGTCCAGATCATCATTGGGCAGCGGTTTGCCGGACGGCGAGTTGAAATCCTGCACGTCGAGTAATTCGCGGCGTCCTTCAAAGGGTGTGCCTAAAGTGCCGCCGATGCTCTTGCCGATCCAACAGCCATAAACACGATTAAAAAAATCGGTTTTGTTTAGATGAGCCATCTTTATACCTCCTTGATCAATCCGATCCTTATCAGGCCAATCGGCCGATCGGATCTGATAAAAGGATTATAACGCAAGGCTCCTTGACAGTCGGGGGGATGTTTTCAGATGATTGTCGGCCTTTTTGTGATGAACGACCGCGGCGATTTGCAGTGGACGACCGCGGCGCCTCAAGATCCGGAGCCGGCCGGTTTCCGCTCGGCACTCGGCGGGACGCCCATACATTTCCGGTAAGCCTCGGAAAACTGCTTACGGTCATGATACCCGACCCGGGCGCCGATATTCTCAATGCTCAGATTCGTTTCCCGCAAAAGCCGCGCCGCTTCTTCGATGCGCTTCGCCGTGACAAATTCGGTCAGGCTCTGGCCGCAGTAATCTTTAAATACTTTGCTGAAATATGAAGGATTATAAAAGCACTTTTGCGCTAATTCCGGCAAAGATATCCTTCGGGCATAATTGTTTTCGATATCATGCAGGATGTCCGGCATAATGCGATTAACCTGACTCAGAATGCCGGTTGAATCGTTTTGCTGCATGGCCCGGAAAATTTTCGTCAGCAGCACGAGCAGATAACCCTTTAACGCCGTCCTGTAATTCACTTGTTTTTGACTGAATTCATCGATCATACTGCGCAGAATTTTTTCGACGGCCAGCAGCTCGCCGCCGCCGAAACGAACCGTCGGGATCAGTTTGTCGGCCGGCAGGTTGAAATCTTCAAAGGCCGACAAAGCAAGGATTTCCAGGGCGTTTTCGGCACGAATCAGCTCCTGTCCGATAAAAGCCGGATCGATCAGACAGTTGACCAGCTCCATACCGTCCGTCGATGAAAAAGCGTGCGTCTGACCGACATTGATAAACAACAAATTGCCCCGTCGTACGCGGTAGGTTTTACCGCCGACCGCGTGCTGGCCGCTGCCGGAAAGAATATAAACGATTTCCAGGAAATCATGCGTATGATCCGGTTCGTTTTTCTGGGAAAGATAAGCATAGATGTTGATGTTCTCATCTTTGCCGATCATCTGTGTGGCTTGATAATGCTTCATTTCAAACGGCTCCACTCATGAACGCCGGATAATTTCCAGCGAACGCTCTTTAAAGCGGACAATGCCCTGGAGGGACGCTCCGCTCAGCAAGCCGTCGCCGCCGCTGCCCAGATCGATTTCCACCGGCGTCGGCCGGAAATTCATGACAAAAACGTATTCTTTCCGGCCATCCGTGCGAACCTGGGCGGTACAGCCGGCCGGCAGTGCTTTTTCCAATGCTTTTTTCAAATGCAATTCGTCGGTCAGCAGTCCGAAAAAATCATCTTGAAAAGCATCGTCCAGCCGGGCGGCAATATAATATGCCCGCCCCCGGCCGTATGTGTTGACCGTAACCGCCGGTTTATCGGCATAAAAATCGTTATCATAATGGGCAATCGGCTCGGCTCCGCGCAAATGGATGATTTCGCAAAAGTCCCGGGCCTGATAAACGCGATCATTCCAAAGGACAGAACGCCGTTCTTCATCATACAGCGCGTCGATTTCCTCGTTCCAGATGCCTAAAACCGATTTCAGCGGACCGGGGAAGCCGCCTAAGAAGCACAAATCGGATTCGTCGACGTACGCCGAGGCATAAGTCATGACCAAAGTGCCGCCGGCTTCGACAAAACGGCTGAGCTTCCCGGCCATGCCCGGCCGGAGCATATAGAGCATCGGCGCCACGACCAGCTTGTACCGGTCAAGATCCTTCGTTGAATCGATGACATCGACGGTTATGCCGCGCGACCAAAAAGGCCGGTA
>CAYRWC010000240.1:0-4774 GCA_964427795.1 uncultured Oscillospiraceae bacterium
AGGTTCTGGCGCGGCTGACCCTGCCCGCCATTCCGGCGGATCTTTCCTACGGTCTCCTGGACGGCGCCCATTCGGCTTCCGATCCGTACTATTTTTTCGGCACGCCGACGCCCGGCGCGGCCAATGGAAGCTCGGGCTGTGAAAATGCTGCGGATGCCCGTCCTATCGTCATATCCGACTTGATCATCACCGAATACATGACCGACAACCAATCCTTTGTCGGCATCGACGGCGATTATCCCGACTGGATCGAGCTTTACAATGCCGGCGCCGCCGCTGTCAACCTCTTGGGCTGCCAGCTCAGCGACAATCCGGACGATCTGGCCAAATGGGCCTTCCCGGATGTATCCATCGAGCCCGGCGCCTATCTGGTCGTCTGGCTGTCGGGCCGGGACAAGATCTACGATCCGGCCAGCCCCGGCACCTTACAGGCCTCTTTTCGCCTGGGCGGTAATGATTCTGTGATTATTCTGAGCGATGCCAAAGGCCGCCAAATGATTCGTCAGGACATCGAAGACCTGCCGCTCAACATCTCCCGCGGCAGAGCGGCCGACAACAGCGGCAGCTGGTTTTACTATCCCAAGCCGACGCCCGGCCAGGTTAATGCCACCCAGGGATTTACCGAGCTGCAAGGCGCTATGACCTTGAAAAATCATGGTATCTGGATCAATGAAGTGGTTGCTTTAGACGCTGCGAAAACGTCGGCCGGCAAAACCGACGGGCCGGACTGGATCGAGCTTTACAACGGCACCGATCAGACCGTCGATTTAACGGGCTATGGCCTGAGCGACGATCGGACCCAGCCCTATCGCCAGGCGCTGGACGGCCTGCAGATCCAACCGGGCGGTTACCTGGTGGTCGAACCTTCCGCTTTCGGGATTGCCTTGTCCGGCGAAACGCTCTATCTGACCGCCCCGGGGCAGCAAATCGTCGATTGGTACAGCACCGGAGCGCTGCGCAACGGTCTGAGCAGCGGCCGGGGCAACACAAACGGCAGCGAGCCGGCGGACAGCCGTTTTTTTTATACCGCGCCAACACGCGGCGCCGCCAACAGCACGGCGGCTAGCCTTGCTTTCGCGCTTGATCCGGTCATTCAGGCTGTCAATGTGTCGGATGGCCTGAGCACGTCTAATCTCTATATCGGCGGCGCCGTTCAGGTTGCCCTGACCAGCTCGCAGCCCGACGCCGTCGTTCATTATACGCTGGACGGCAGCATGCCCGACGAGCATTCCGCCGTCTACCAGTCGCCGCTAACCGTCGACAAGACGACCGTTATCCGCTGTCGGGCCGATTTAGCCGGCTATTTACCCAGCGAAACAGTATGCCGGACCTTTTTGGCCGGAGAGCATCATGATTTGCCGGTTGTCTCGATCATCGCCGAGCATTCGGACTTTTTCGATCCGTCCGCCGGTTTATGGACCAATTATTCAGCCAATATCGAGCATGCCGCCGACATTGATTATTATGAGGCGGACGGCACGCCGGGCATCAGCTTTACGGCAGGCATCGCGCTTCACGGCTCTTACAGCCGCACCGAAATCCAAAAATCGATGGAAGTGAATCTGCGTCAGATGTATGGCGACAGCCAGATTACTTATCCGTTTTTCCCGGGCAACAAAGTATCCAGCTTTAAGCGGCTGATCCTGCGGACATCGGGTCAGGACTGGCGTTACACCAAGCTGCGCGACGCTTTCATGACGGAAGTGATCAGCGACTCATCCGCCCTGGATACCATGGATTGGCGATTCTGCGTCGTTTATCTTAACGGCGAATATTTTGGTTTGTACGAAATCCGGGAAAACATCGACGAATACTATATGGAAGCGCACCACGGCGCCGATCCGGAACAAGTCGATATCATTAAAGGTAATAAAATCATCTTGAACGGCTCTTATGATGCCTACGGCAAGCTGCTTGATTATGTCAAGAACAATGATATGAATAATCAGGCGGCTTATGACCATGTATTGTCGTTGATCGATGAAAACAGCCTGATGGATTTCATCATCGCGGAAACCTTTTTCAACAATCTCGATTCCGGCAATAAAAAATTCTGGTGCGAACGCAAAGAAGGCGCGCAGTGGCGCTGGGCTTTTTTTGATCTGGATTGGGCGATGTTCCCCAGCACATATACGAAAAACATTCTCAAATACGATTTGCTGGACCCGAAAGGACATGGCCAACAGGATATTTTCAATACGGTCCTGCAGGTTAAGCTTATGGAGAATCCAACTTTCAAGCAGGCTTTTATCACCCGTTATGCCTGGTTTTTAAATAACGTTTTTCAAACAGACCGCATGCTCGGCATTCTGGATCAGATGGCCGGACAGATCCGCAGCGAAATGCCCAGGCAGATCGCCCGCTGGGGCAAGCCCGCCACAGTACAGGCCTGGGAATATAATGTTTCCGAACTGCGGCGGATCACTTCGGAAAAACGAGGACGCATGCTCCTGATCCTGCAGGAATCTTTCGACTTGACCGGCGAGCAGATGAAAGCGTTGTTTCCGGAGGATTATCAATGATTTGGCGTCACGAATTGAAATATTTGATCGATGAAACGACTTTCCGCGAGCTTTATTACCGGCTTCGGCCGATCCTGCATCCCGACCTGCACGCGGCGGCCGACGCACAGGACCCGGAACATATCTGCTCCTATCAGATCCGCAGCCTTTATTTTGACGATTATGGGCGGCAAGGTGTTTTTGCCAAGCTGGCCGGTATTGATCCGCGTCATAAGTACCGGATCCGCATTTATAATGACGGCGATCAGGTTATTCAACTCGAAAAGAAGATTAAATCCGGCTCTATGACCCAAAAACAAAGCTGTCCTTTATCTCGCGACCAGGTTGAACACTTATTAGCCGGCGATCCGGAACCGCTCGTCGCTCTGCTGCCCGGAACAGGCATGCTCTCCGGCGGCGCCGACCGTGCCGCCCGCGCCGGACAGCTGATCGGCGAATTCTATGCCGAATGGCAGACCCGCCTTTTACGGCCGCTGCTGCTGGTCGATTATGATCGGATTCCCTTGATCTGGCCGGACGGCAATGTCCGGATTACCTTCGACCGCCACTTGGCGACCGGTTATTATCGGCAGGATCTCTGGGATCCAGGCGCCGGCCTGCAGCCGGTCCTTGACCGCAGCACGCTGATTCTGGAAGTAAAATACGACCATTTTCTACCTGAATTTATCCGCGCCTTAATCCCGCTGGCCGGCGCAAGTCCTTTGGCGGTCAGCAAATATACGCAATGTGCCGCATTCTGTCGTCAACAAAACTGGGAAGATCAAATTTAACGGATCGCCGGAGGTCACATCATGAAAGAAACGCTGCTTAAACTCCTCGAGGTCAATGTCAATCAACCGCTGTCGCTGCACCGCATCATCACCACTTTCATCATTACCTTCATCATGGGGCTCCTGATCCTTTTTATTTACCGTGTCACTTATAAAGGCGTCCTCTTCAATCGCAGTTTTGGTTCGGCGCTTCTGATGATATCCCTCATCACCGCGATGATCATCATGCCCATCAGTTCCAATGTCGTCCTCTCTCTGGGCATGGTCGGCGCTTTGTCCATCGTCCGTTTTCGTACGGCGCTCAAGGACCCTTTGGATATTGTCTACATGTTCTGGGCTATCGCCCTGGGCCTCACTGCCGGCGCCGGTTTCTTCGAACTGGCCGTCATCTCCTGTTTCATCCTGTCGGTGATCATGCTGCTGGTCTCGGCTATACAATCCGGCGGCCGCCGCAAGCCGTATCTGGTCGTTATCCGTTACACCGACCAATTCCGCGGCGACTTGCGCCAATTCATTCCCCATTACACCTTGAAGAGCAAAACATCAACGGCTAAGGGATTTGAATTAGTTCTCGAAGTCACGCTCCGCAATCAGGACACGCGCCTGATTGAACAGCTGCAGCAGCAAAACGGCATACTGTCGGCATCTCTGGTCCGTTATGGCGGCGATTATCAATAATCAGAACTGTTTTTCTCTCAAACAGGAATCTGGGGGGCTTCGGCTGTCGTTTTGCCGGGAACCAGTTCGACCGGCAGAACGATATGCTGCGGAGCAGAATCAAGATCATCCATCTGAGTAACGATGAGCTCCGCGGCCTTACTGCCGATCTGATGAAAATGCTGGTTGATGGTCGTCATATATATACCGTTATGTACGAGCATTTCGCTGTTGTCGAAACCGATCATGGACAGTTCTTCGGGAATCCGGACCCCCATTTCCTTCAGGAGGCGGTATATGGTTATTCCCTCGTAATCATTTTCAATCAGCATGGCCGTCACATTCGCCTGCAGCAGTTTCTGCAGCCGGTTTTTCAGAAATTCATGGCTCTCGTTCTGATCTTTGAACTGATGCATTCCCCGGAAATAATCATCAAGTATAAAGTCTTGAATAATTTCCAGATTAGAATCGCGCAAAGCGTGGCAATAGCCGAGGAACCGGTCGCGGACCGAAGACCGCTCGCCGATCTGGCTGGAACAAATCAACGCGATATGTGAATGGCCGAGTTCGACCAGATGTCGGACGGCCATGTATTCGCCTTGATAATTATCCGATACAACCGAACTGATCGGCAGCCCGTCATAATATTTGTCAATCGTCACCAGCGGGATTCGGTTCATGCTGATGGCAGTCAATACATCAATATGACTGATCGTATAATCCGGATAATATATAATGCCGCCGACGCCTTCGCGGACAAGCTGATAGAGCAAAGCCCGCTCATCGACATCGCCGGTGCCATGGATGCTAAGAAAAAAGCCCCGC
>CAYRWC010000241.1:0-4767 GCA_964427795.1 uncultured Oscillospiraceae bacterium
GGGCTCCTCAGGGACACGGGAAGGGGGCAGGACACGGCGCCGTGCGGCACGCCCTTTTTAAGCCTAGTTTGCCGCTGTTGATTCCGTCGGCGTAAGCTTAAGCGCAAGGTCGTGGCGGAAGGCGGGCAGTTTCAAGGAACCTGGGGCTTGCGCTTGGCCGTCGGCCGGATTCGCGCCATAGGGGTTGGTGAAAAGGACCGTGTAGGAACCGCGAGGCAGCGCGGAAAGATCCAGCTGGGCCCCGGCGATTTCGTCGGCATTCCCGCCCGAAAGGTAATTATCGGCGGCATTTTTCACCCACACGAGGGTCGTGGCGGTGCCTCTTAAGGCGTAGGTTTGGAGTGTGGCGGAGGGATGGCTTGCCGGAAGGGACACGGCGGCGAAGGCTTCGTTTTCCGGCTTAAGCCCGGCGCTAAAGGCGGCGAAAGGCGCCCATTGGCCGTACTGATCTTTGGGGTCGATCACGTTGTCCCACCACCAGGTCATCCCACCGCCCGCCGCGCCGATAAAGAACGGCAGCCAGATCAGATCATGCAGGCCCGAAAAGGCGGGAGCGGCGGCCAAGGTTTCGGCCGCTCCGCGTGAATCGACGCCCAACTCGGCGAAAGGAACGGGCTTGCCGTCGGCATTGGCACCGGCGTAAAGCGTCGGTAGGCGGGTGGTGAAATCCTCCTTGAGCAACTGATTGCCGTAGTCGTGGACTTGGGCAAAGTCGATTTCGGGCAAGCCGAAAAGGGCGGGGTCGATTTTATAGAGAGAAGCCATTTGCGAGGTGCTTGTGGTTACGAGGTGCTTATAGGGGTCCAGCGTCTTGAGTTCGGCGCAGGTCTTCTCGCGCAGCAGGCCGCTGCCGTTGGAGGTGCGGTCGAGCAGATTGTCGTGCATCAGCATAGGAATACCATCTGCCGATAAATGAAGGTCGAGCTCCAGCATATCGACGCCCAGTTCGATGGCCGCCTGAAAGGACAAAAGCGTATTCTCAGGATACTTGGCGCAATAGCCCCGATGGCCAGATATGATAAACTTCTTATTCAACGCATCTCTTATCATCGTGCTCTCCTCATTCTGTACCGGCAAAATAGTCTGGTATGTCAATGAATAAACGCCGGCCATGAATATTTTCGCATAGCCGAGGCAAGATGTCCAGACCGCAACGGCGTCGTGGAAACGTCCCGGCGGTTATCAGTAAACCGCACGATTAACCGATACACCCCTGGTTTTATGTCACGGCTGCGATGGCGCGCACCGGAGCGCCGTCTGAACAGCGGAATTTGAGTGGTAAAGCGGCAAACAGAACGGAATTTTCTCTGATTGACGTTAAATGGCACAGATTTTCAATAATGACCAGATGATTTGCCATCAATTGATGATGAATCGGAAAATCCGTGCTATTCATCCGGTCGACGCTCATCGTATCGGTTCCGATCCCTTTGAGCTCGAGCTTGAGGAGATAATCGACGGCATCATCAGACAGCACAGGGAAATCGCTGAAATATTCTTTCGTCCCCCAGTATTTTTCCCAGCCGGTAGATAAGATCAAGTAATCGGCATCCCGCAATTCGGGTTTGTTCCGCAGGAGATCGGCATTTATCTCGTTATCCGTACCGGATCCGGCGCAGTTCAGTACATAGGCTTTACCGCAGAAGGACTCAACAGGAATATCGTCCAAATAAGGCGCTTTTTCCAGCATATGGGCAGGCGCGTCCATATGCGTCCCCGTATGGGAGGACATACGCAGCAAGGTTTCTCGAAAATCATCTTTCTCCAACGTATTGGCCGGAGTCAGCCGGACCGGTTCCGTTCCCGGATATACCAGAATATCATCGGCGATCGTATGTGTTAAATCGATGATTTTCATGTCTCATTTTCTCCTTTACGTACCCTATGCTTGTTATTATAATGAAGCCATATCATTTGTAAAACGCATGTAATTCATTGCTATGATTAATATTTGTAATGGAGAAACAAACATGAACCTCGATATATACAAGGCTTTCATACGCCTGGCGGAAACCGGCAATCTGACGAAAACGGCGCTTGACATGGGCTATACGCAATCCGCCATGAGCCATATTCTCAAGGTTCTGGAAAAAGAATGCCAAATGACTTTGATGACACGCGACCAAAAGGGGGCGCGTCTCACCTCCGCTGGGAAAGAGCTTCTGCCGTATATCAAAGCGGTCTGCGCCAGGCAGGATGCTTTGCGGGCAAAAATTGACGAGCTAAACGGACTTGAAGCCGGATGCCTGCGCATCGGTTCATTTTTTAGCGTTTCCGCCTGCTGGCTGCCGGAGATCCTCAAGGATTTTCATACTCGTTATCCGAACGTCCGGTTTGAATTAAAGCATGGCGAGTACGGGGAAATTGAAAAATGGACGCTTACCGGAGAAACGGATTGTGGTTTTCTGACATTACCGGCAGATCCGCGGCTGGCAGCGCGGCTGTTGAAGAGGGACCATATCGTAGCGGTTGTTCCCAAAGGGCATCCCTTGGCGCTTAATGAAAGCGTGACCGGCAAAGAGCTGCTCCGCTGGCCGTTCATCCGCTATGAGGACGGTTCGGATACGGAAATACGCGATGTCCTGGCAAATCTGGGCATCGAACCGGAGGCGGCCATATCGGTTAAGGATGATTATACGGTCATTTCGATGGTCGAACACGGCCTTGGCGTAAGCATCTTGCCGGCGCTGCTTTTTAAAGACAATCGCTATCAGGTTGTCATAAAGGAGCTATGCCCGGTCGGATACCGGGATATTGCCCTTGCCTATCAGCATGATCCGGCACAATCGCCCCTGTTGAACAAGTTTCTGGAAATGGTTTCCGACAAGATGCTTGAGATTTAGTCAAGCTTTCTGTATATTGTCCGATTGCCATATCATTTACTTGCTTTCTCTATACTTTTATAGCCAACCGAATCAACCGATCTGCTTGATCCGCCATAAATAGGGGAATGTTCAGCAAATCATCATCAATTTTCAGATTGTTCAGCGAGAAGCGCACGCGCAGACGTACCTTGTCACTGTATTTTTCTTTATACAGTTTCAGGCTCCGTCTTTCTACGTTGTCCTCAGCCTTCACTTCCACAGGGAGAATATCGTTCTCTCGCTGGATCAGGAAGTCCACCTCATAGCGTGGGTGATCCATCGCCCAATAGCGTGGTGTGGCCTCGAACTGATTTTTCAGCGCTTGCAGGACATAATTCTCGCTGAGAGCGCCTTTAAACTCAACAAACAGGCGGTTACCCTCGCTGAATGCAGATGGCGACAGCAGCGCCAGTCGGCGCAGGAGCCCTACATCAACCATATACAGCTTGAAGGCCGACAAATCATCATATGCCGAGATCGGCAGGCCGGGAGCGCTGCTGCGGTATATCTTGTAGGTCAGGCCGGCGTCACATAACCATTGGAGCGCATCTTCATACTCTCTGGCACGTGCGCCCTCTTTTACCACCTTATAAATGAACTTCTTGTTTTCTCGTGCAAGCTGTGAGGGAATGGATTTCCAAATCATAGAGATTTTGGGAAAGTCCTTTGGATCGGGGTGCTTTGCGAAATCCCTTTCATATGCACCCAAAATATTGGACAATACTTCCTGCATTCGATCCACGCTACGATCTTCTGTCCACGAACTGACAGATTCGGGCATCCCCCCTGTGACAAAGTACATCTTCATCTTTTCGTACAGCGGATTGAAAAAGGCCTCTGGCAACGGTGCGAGCTCGGTGACGCTGTTCAGATATTCCACAAGATTATCGTCGCCGTTTGCCATTAAAAATTCCGTAAAGGTCATCGGCCAAATCTCAAGAAAATCCACTTTGCCGACTGGGAAAGATGCTGGTTTTGTCAGCGTGATCCCCAACAGTGAACCGGCGCAGGCGACATGATATTCTGGTGCATTTTCGCAGAAGTATTTTAGCGTGTTTAAAGCGTTCGGACATTCCTGAATTTCGTCAAAGATGATAAGCGTCGTTTCCGGCTTTATCGTTTGGCCACTTGCCATCATCAGATTTTGCAAAATGCGCTCTATGTCCTTTGTCTTTTCGAAGAACTGCTTATATTCCTCGTGTTCGTCAAAGTTGAAATAGGCCACGCTCTCATAATAGCGTTTGCCAAACTCCTTGAGCACCCAGGTCTTACCCACTTGACGTACGCCTTTGAGGATAAGCGGCTTACGCTGCCTTGATTCCTTCCATCGCACCAGATCTTTAATAATCAGTCGCTTCATCTGCTTTACCTCGAAAATCACATTATTTCAAGAAATAATGATAAATATATCACACTTTTTCAATAATAATATGTCGCACGAGAGAAAAAGTCAATAAAAATCACACTAATTCGCGAAATATTTGATGCAAATTCACATTTAGAAACGCGCATATAGTGCTATCCGCAGTGAAAACCATTATGCCTTCGGCTGATTGACTATTTTCATGGGCATTCCTATAATTTGGTCAGATCATCTGAATTTTGTTCGCCGAACCCTGGATAGAAAGGATTAATCGCGTCATGATGAGGCAAATTAAGATCCCCTACGCTAAAGAACATTTATTACTGGAGGTAGAGGAGGAGCGGCTCAAGGCTGTTCTCGAGCCGAACCCAGATTCGGATTCCAGTTCGGATCCGGACCGGGATGAAGCGTCCATCGTCCGCAGGGCGCTTGCCGAACCGGTCGAATCCCGCCGCTTATCGGACCTGGCGTCCACGGCGCCTCGTGTTCTTCTGATCACGAGCGATCATACGCGGCCTGTTCCCAGCGCCATAACCATAC
>CAYRWC010000242.1:0-4726 GCA_964427795.1 uncultured Oscillospiraceae bacterium
GAATTGCAAGTCAAGCATCTGGGATTGGTTTTAGGCGGACGTTTTTTGGTATCCGCTCATTCCGGGCCGCTGGCGACGATCGAACGCAGCCGGAAGCGGCTACAGGATGACGCCGGTGAAGTCCGCGGCCAACCGCCCGATTTTCTGTTGTATCAGATTTTAGACGGTGTTGTCGATGATTATTACGAAGCGGTCGATCAGATGTCCGAGCAAATTGACGATCTGGACACCCGAATGGACGAGCCGTATGACCGGCGGTTGCAGCATGATGTTTTAGTCAGCAAACGCCGCCTGCTGGTTTTGCATAAAGCGATTACACCGCTGCGCGATACCCTGTTGAATCTGCGCCGGCTGGATCATCCGATTATCAGTCATCACACCGATATCTACATGCGCGATATTTTCGAGCATATCCTGCAGCTTCTGGATACGATCGACACTTATCGCGATGTCTTGTCGAATACGGTCGAGCTGGGCATGGCTGCCGCCAGCAACCGCATGAACGAAGTGATGACCGTTCTGACGGTCGTCACATCCTTCTTTATCCCGCTCAGCTTCATCACCGGCTATTTTGGCATGAATCTGGCCATGCCGGAAATGAACAAACCGGTCACTTACCCGATTGTCATCGGTCTTATGCTGGCAACCGTCGCCGTCATGGTCATTTGGTTCAAGCGGAAGAAGTGGCTTTAAGGCGCCGATCCGCCGATTCGTTTGCCGCTTCCGCAACCCGTGTTACGGCGGTTCTCTTCACCCATGCTAAACTGAATCTATAACTCGGCAAATATCGGATAGCGCCTGATTATCGATCCGGATGTCAGGCCGTCTTGAGCAGGATCGCCGGCAAAAGTTCCGGCAGGGAGGTCTATCATGGTGCAGGAATTGTTTATTACCAAAATCTGGGCACGGGAAATCCTTGATTCGCGGGGCAATCCAACCGTCGAAGCTGAAGTGGAAACCGAAGACGGTTCGGTCGGCCGGGCCGCGGTTCCTTCCGGCGCGTCAACCGGCGCCTTTGAAGCTGTCGAATTGCGGGACAGGGATCCCGGCCGTTACCTGGGCCAGGGCGTCCAGAATGCCGTACGCCACATCAACGAATTGATCGCGCCTGAATTGGAAGGCTTTAATGTTATGGATCAGCGCGGTCTGGACCGTCTGCTGATCGAGCTGGACGGAACCGACAACAAGGGCAAATTGGGCGCCAACGCTATCCTGGCTGTGTCTCTGGCCGCAGCCAAAGCCGCCGCTCAAGCCTGCGGCCAGGAATTGTTCCAATATCTCGGTGGTATACAGGCTCACCTTTTGCCGGTTCCGATGATGAATATTATCAACGGCGGGAAACACGCCGACAACAGCATCAATTTGCAGGAATTCATGATCATGCCCGTCGGCGCCGGGAGCTTCCGGGAAGCCCTGCAATGGAGCGTCGAAGTTTTCCATACCTTGAAAAAAATCCTGAAAAGCCGCAAATTAGCTACGGCAGTCGGCGACGAGGGCGGTTTCGCCCCGAATCTGGAAAGCGACGAGCAGGCGCTGGAACTGATCGTCACGGCCATCAAACAAACCGGCTTCCGGCCGGGGACCGATATGGCCATCGCCATGGATGCCGCCGCGACGGAATTGTATGATGAAGCCAAGGAAGCCGGTCATGAAGGCCAATATTTATTCTGGAAATCCGGCCAATTGAAAACCAAAGCCGAGATGGTCGATTATTGGGCCGACCTGGCCGACCGTTATCCGATCAGATCCCTGGAAGACGGGCTGGCCGAAGACGACTGGGAAGGCTGGCGTATGCTGACGGACCGTCTGGGCAAGAAAATCCAGCTGGTCGGCGACGATCTTTTTGTCACCAATACCGAACGGATCCAAAAGGGCATCCGGCTCGGCGTCGGCAATTCCGTATTGATCAAGCTTAATCAGATCGGCACGCTGACCGAAACGCTCGACGCCATCGAAATGGCGATGCACAACAACTGGACGGCCATCGTATCGCACCGTTCCGGCGAAACGGAAGATGTTACGATTGCCGATGTCGTCGTCGCCATGAACGCCGGTCAGATTAAAACCGGCGCCCCGTCGCGGACCGACCGGGTAGCCAAATACAACCAGCTGCTGCGTATTGAAGAAGCGCTGGGTCATGCGGCGGTTTATGCCGGGGCAAATGCTTTCAAGAGCTAAACGGGCCGTCGGGCAGCCGCCGCCCGGATCGGGTCACGCCTTGAGCGAACCGACCGCCTCAAGCAGCCGCCGCAGACCGGCAGCCAGCGCGGCGCGGGGCAAAGCGAAATTGATCCGCTCAAAGCCGGCGCCTTCTTTGCCGAAATAAATCCCTTCCATAAAGTAGAGGTCGGCCTGGTGAGTCAACCGCTCCAAGCCGGCCGCGTCAAGCCCAGTTGCCCGGGCGTCGATCCAGCCCAGATAAGTGCCCTCGGTACGGTATGCCGGGAGCTGCGGCAAATGCTCCGCCATAAAGGACAGGAAATAGTCCCGATTGGCGGTCAAATAGCGCATAAGCGCCTGATACCAGTCTTCTCCGCGCTCATATGCTGCCCGGCAAGCCACTGTGCCCAGATGATTGGCGCCATGGATGCCGATCCGGTCGGATGTTTGGCGAAATGCACTGCGCATTTTCTCATCCGGAATGATCAGGTTGGCCGTCGAAAGGCTGGCCAGGTTAAACGTTTTACTCGGCGATGTGCAGACCACACACTGCCGGGTCAGATCCGGATCTAATCCGATCAGCGCGGTGTGCCGGTTCGGCGCGTATACAAGGTCGGCGTGAATCTCGTCGGATATCAGCCGAACATGGTTTTCCTGGCAAATGCGCGCTGTCTCGGCCAGTTCGCCGCGTGTCCAGACCCGGCCGACCGGATTGTGCGGATTGCAGAGAATCATCATTTTCGTCTGCGGATCTGCCGCTTTCCGCGCCAGATCGTCGAAATCCATCTCATAATGCCCATCGCGGCAAATCAAGGGATTGCAGACCAAGCGGCGCTGATGGTTTTCAACGGCAGAGAAGAAAGGCGGATAGACCGGCGGTTGAATAATCACGCCGTCACCCTTTTCCGTAAAGGTCTCAACCATCTGGATCAAACCATAAACGACATTGGGAATCTGAACAATCCACTCCGGCCGGCAGACAAATCCGTGCCGGCGGGCCTGCCAGGCGCATACCGCCTGACTGTATTGTTCGGTAGGCGTACTATAGCCGAATATGCCGTAGTCGGCGGCGTCGCGAAGTGCCTCCCGGATTTCCGGCGCCGTTTTAAAATCCATATCGGCAACGGAAAACGGAAAAACATCGGCGGCAAAATCACGCTTGCCTTCCCGCTGCATAATCGACCATTTATCGGCTCCCTGGTTGTGCCGGGGATAAAAAGTATCAAAATCATAATTTCTAATTGGGTTGGTTTGATTTGTAATTCTCCATAATCTACCTCCGCCGGCCGAATATATTCCCGGCCATACAGGCATTTTCGCTCATTATACCAAAACCGCCCGGTTCCTTGCAGAGAAACCGGGCGGTCCCGATCGATTGGATTGATGAGGCGTTGTCTACGCGATTATAAGGGACTCAGTCTGGTTTCAGATCAACTTGCTCATATAGGCCAGGCCTAATTCAAGCCCTTCATAAATCTTCTCCGTGCTGGATTCATATAACGGATCCTCATGCTCGATGCTGATGACACCCGTATAGCCGATCTTCTTTAATTCGGCAACCATTCCGGCGAGATCGACCTGTCCCAGGCCGGGCATGCGGAAACGCCAGAAGCCGGTGCCCTCGGTGGACGGCAGCAGTTTATTGAAGATACCGTAGTATTTCAGTTTTTCCGGGAACATCTCGGCGTCTTTGGCATGCACATGGAAGATGCGGTCCTTGAACTGGCTGATCAGCGGGATCGGATCGATCAGCTGGTAGAAAAGATGCGACGGATCGAAATTCAAGCCGAAATTCGGATTGGGGACGCGGCGGAACATTTCCAGCCATAATTCCGGGCTGAAAGATATGGTGCCGGGTTCGAGCGGAACCTGCCAGCCTTCCATCGGGCAATTTTCGATGATGATCTGGACGCCGGCGGCTTCGGCCTCGGAAACAATCGGTCCGAAGACCTCCGCGAATTCGTCGAAATTATCGGCGATGGTTTTGTTGATATTGCGGCCGACAAAAGTGCCCACTGCCGGAACGCCGAGCATTTTGGCCGCTTTTATGCATTGGCGGGTATGATTGTTGACAAATGCCCTTTTGGTCAGATCGGCATCGAGGTTATTGTCATAATAAGCCAACGATGAAATTTTGAGGCCACGTTTGTCCATCATGGCGCGGATCTTGTCGGCTTCGGCCTGCGTCAGCTTGGCCACATCGATATCCGAGCTGGCATAATCGCGGTCGTTCAGCCGCGGCCAGCAGGCGATCTCTAAAGCTTTATATCCTTTAGCCGCAGCCCACTCGGCTTTTTCTTCCAGTGAAACTTTGGGCAGGCAGGCCGTAAGAAAACCAATATACATATTCGTATCCTCCTATTCATGGATAACGCGTTTCCCGCGTGCAGTAAACCGGCTATCAACCGAAGTATACGGGTTTGCCGGTTTTGCTGGAGGTATAGATGGCTTCCAGGATCTGCGTCACAACATAAGCCTGCTCCGGCAGAACAACCGGCGCGGTATTGTTTTCGATCGCCTGATAAAAACGAAGCGCTTCCAGTTCATGCGGTTTTTGTTCTTCGCC
>CAYRWC010000243.1:0-4724 GCA_964427795.1 uncultured Oscillospiraceae bacterium
TGCCACAGGCGTGTTTTTGCCCTCGCTTGCCGAACGGTACGATCTGATTGAGACCGAGTTTGATGATGGATCCCTGCGTATCGACGAATCCAAACAAGCCGTCTCTGTATTCTCAGGCGATTTGGTATTGACTCTTTCAACCGTTGACGGCAGCATGTCCCTAAACAAGGCCAACGGCGAACCGATTATCCGTCAAATTCTGCCTAATGCCATGCAGGACGGCGCCGGAATAGGCGGCACTTTCATCATCGGAGAAAAGGAACGCTTTTACGGCGGCGGTTATCGCTCCGATCCTACTTTGGAATATCGCGGCCGAATCCTCAAGAACCGCTGCATTAATGTTACGAATTACGGTCCTTCACCCTATCTGTTGAGCAGCGGGGGATGGGGCATACTATGGAACAACACCTTTGAGAATTACCTTGATATTGGCAGCAAAAAACCTGATCAGCTCGTATTATGGAGCCAAAGCGGAGAATTCGACGTTTTCATTTTTACCGGCGATTTGCGTCATATCGTGGAACGCTATACAGATATCACCGGCAAGCCCATGCTGCTGCCGCTCTTCGGATATGGCCTGACCAATATTTGCAGCGAGTGCCTGAACCAGTCAACGCTGCTTGATTTGGCCGAACGTTTCCGGGCCGAAGGAATACCCTGTGATACGCTTAGTCTCGAACCCGACTGGATGGCTCAACGTTATGATTTCAGCACCCATAATGATTGGGATATCAATAAGTATCATGTATCCGACTGGATGCCGCCGAAGCGAACCTTTATGTACGCGCTTCAGACTAAAGGCTTCAAGCTGTGCTTATGGACTCCCTGTGATTATGATCTGACCTATGAGGCCGAACGAAAGGCCAACCTTAAATATCCGCCGGAAGGCAACCCGCCCCGATATCAGGTCTTCAACCGTGTCGAGCTGCATGAAGGCGCAATCCGTGACGACAATATGGAAGGTAAACGCATAGCCGACCGGATCACCGTCCCCGAGGAATCTTGGTTTGACCACTTTAAGCGATTTTTCGATAAAGGAGTCCGGGGTCTGAAACAAGATGGCAGCAACATCATTGTTCCCCATCCCGACCGGCACTACGCCAATGACAGGGGCGATCGGGAAATGCACAATCTCAACCAGTCCTTAATCGCCAAACAGTACTACGACGGTTACCGTGCTTATGCCGATAAGCGGCCGATGATCTTTACGCCCTCGACCTTTATCGGCAATCAGAAATGGACGGCTACTTGGGCGGGAGATGTGGGCGGTAAACAGATCTCATTGACCGGAATGCTGAACTACAGCATGCAGGGGCATATGAATTTCGCTTCGGACATCGATATTGATTCTCTTGAAGATTTTCATTTTGGCTTTTTTATGGGTTGGGCTCAACATATGAGCTGGGCTCAAATGGCCGAACCGTGGCAATTGTCCGACGAACTGCATGCCGGTTTTAGTTTTTACGACCGCCTGCGTTACGCTCTGCTGCCTTATATCTACTCGGCGGCCTGGCAAGGCCATTGTACCGGCTTGGCTATTTGCCGGGCAATGGTTCTGATGTATCCGGACGATCCGCGGACCTATAATCTGATTACCCAATATATGTTCGGCGACTCGCTGCTGGTCGGCGCGCTGACCGATCGGGTCTATTTGCCAAAGGGCACGTGGATCGATTACTGGACGGGAAAAGAATATGACGGCATGCAGGATATCACCAGCGGTTATCCGGCCAACCGGGGCGGTTATCTTTTTATCAAAAAAGGAGCGATCATTCCTTATTGGCCGGCTGTAAATTATGTCGGCGAAAAAGTCATCGAAGAACTGACCTTACGCGTCTATCCCGAGGGGCATAGTGAGTTTTCCCTGTATGAGGACGACGGAGAAAGCTTCAAGTATGAGCAGGGGCAATACGCCATCACCGAAATAACTTGCGATACGCACGACCAAGATATCATCCTGAATATAGCCCCCCGTGCGGGCAGTTATGAAGGCATGCCCCCAAAACGCGGCTATCACATCGAGGTTTATTGCCCGGCGCCCCTATCAGTATCGGCCGCTGACTGGCAATATGACGCTGTTAAGGGAGCGGTGTGTTTCCATGCCGATGAAGAGATAAACGGGATACAGGTGCAAATAAATACAGCCGGCAGCGCTGTATAATTCGTTTAGTCGCAAACACCCGCTGCCGGATTATTTGACTTTACCCAATCCGGCCATCGCTCTGGCGGCAGCATAGACTGCCTGTTTCTGATAATCGAGAGTCCAACGTTTGGCGCCGATGGTGTCAAAGACCAACATACCGCAATGCCGGCAAAAGCGATCCATCTGCTCAAAGCAAGAAAGCTGGCCATAGCCGGAATCCCCGGGACTCGCCAAGATCAGCACCTGTTTTCCGGCAAGCTTGCCTTCAGGACCGTGCTGGCAGCGGCGCAGCCGATCGAGGAAACATTTCAGCAGTTCCGACATTTCACCCCAGTAGACCGGTGTTGCCAGGATCACGGCATCAGAACAAATCAGCCGGTCAACCACGGCATCAAAACCGTCTTGACCATATTGACAACGTTTTTCTGTCGAACAGATCCCCCAGCCGTTGCCGCAAACCTGGCAGCGCAACAATCGGAAATCAGCCAGTCGGATTTCATCGACAGTCGCGCCGCCGGCTGCCGCTCCGGCAGCTGCCGCCTCGATCATCGTCTGATTCAAGCCGTCGGTTTTTGGATTACCGGACAATAGAGCCATATGCATATCAATACTTCGCTCCTATTTAAAAAATCCTTGAAGAAACGCATCCATGGGACCATCATAAACCGCTTCACACATACAGTTGACGCCATGTTGGTCGCCTGTAAGATAATTAATATAAGTATATCCGCAGAATTCGCACAGATCAATGTCACAGTCGTTGATATTGAGATATGTGCGTATCTTCTGCAGGGTTTCTTCCGGGAAATACACCCCGGGCCTGGGCAACTTATCTTCAGGACTGCAGACCATGACCGGATTGTGCAGGCCTATTTCGAAGTTCACAAAATCAGTGGTACGGCAGATATAAGGGGCATATCGCAGCAAGGGCAGTTCCTCCAGGTAGATCATGTAATAGAAACCGTCGTCCAGGTACCTCAATGCCGGACATGCGGTATATCTGGCTTTGGAGTAATTGCATTCGAGCGGCATCATCTGCCAGGACATCAGATCTTTCGAGGCTGCGAAATACATGGTAAAGGGTTGGCCGGCAATTTCGGGCGGACCGCCGACTTCAATGGCCATGACATAATCGTTTGGCCCTTTGCAAACCGAAGTGTTATAGAGTTTCCAGCCCGGCTGATCGATAATCAGCTTCTCGTTCCAATGCTCCAGGTCGTCGGACCAGAACATTTTTATGCCGGAACCGCCGCCATGCCCGGGCGCACCGGCGGTGGATCCAAAAACATAGACGACGTCATTTTCGCAGTAAGCTGAGGAAAAATAACAGTCCAAAGCAAATTTCGGATAAACCCGATTATGTTCGACATCGCGGATCAGAAAATAGGCACCGCCGCCCGGCATCCAGACGGTTTCCACACGCATGAGACGTTTCTTCCAGACGAACGGCGTCATCTCGGCGTAGGTATCGCGGGTGATATCGTTATAATGGATGACGCCCAGTTTTTTTATCTTAGGCGGATTGCCGACTTGAATGCCATACCGGTAATTGATTTCTGCCATAGCCAACCTCTAATCCATATCAAAAATCGAAAGGAGGATCTCGCCGACGCCGTTTCGGTCCCGATCATATACACAGTATATTCTTCCTCCGGTAGCTTCGACAGCATCGGGATAAGAAACTTTTTCACGCGGATCCAACTCCAGGAATGAATGAAAAATCAGATCATCGGTACTTAATTCAGCCGTTAATCCGATCCGTTTGCTCGGATGCGGCGTATTGATCATGAGCAGCCGGCCAGAACTGAGGCGGCGAATAAAGAATCTGGTGCCAGGATTGATGATCTTGGTTGTTTCGCCCTTGGTCCAGCTGCGCCCGCCGTCGGAAGAATAACTTTGCCATAATACGCCGCTTCCATTGCGGATGAGCATCCATAACATACCATTCTTAAGCTGGACGATCATGTTTTCCAAAGCCCAATAAGGAGCCTCTACGGCGCCGTATAATTCCCAGGATCGGCCGTGATCGTTGGATATTGCCGCGCCTTGCAATTGATCATAACCGGTGAACCAGTCGGTCCCCGCATTAGGCTCGCCATTAGGTTTGCGCCAATTGCCCGGCAAGATTTTCGACCATGTGACCGGTAAAATCCACGCGCCTCCGGACAAAACGGTCGGTTTATTAATCCGGAAGCTAAACGGCACGGGAAAACCAATGCGCGTCGGTTGACTCCAAACCGGAGACTCAGCCTCGGAATTATCCGTGGTTATAGCCCAGACATCATAAGCCTTGGTTTCCGGATTGGCCAAATTATAGAATAACCATAGTTTTTGGGACGGATCCATCCAAAGACAAGGATCAAAAGCCCGGGTCATGCCCGGCGGATCGATCACGATCACCGGCTCGAGCCAGGTTCGGCCATCATCCGAGCTGGTTGTCAGAAGGATATGGTTTTGAGGATCAGGTTCACATTGGCCGCCGCTAAAAAAAGCGCACCATAACCGTCCGGAAAGCGTCCTTTCGATTGTTGGGATGCCTTGCCAGGAACGTGATCCTTTATTGGAAATAAGAACTGACTGT
>CAYRWC010000244.1:0-4704 GCA_964427795.1 uncultured Oscillospiraceae bacterium
TCCAAGTGGCCCGTTTAATGAAGTACTGCTGCAAATCCAGAAGTTTCTTAACCAAAGCGGCAGCTGTTTCGTCAGTGCCTTTGTACGCCTTGAGAGCGGCGATCAAAGAGTCGCTGACAGCGCGGGTGGTCTTGCTGTCCTCTTTGGCATCCAGCCAGGCCTGAGCGGCGGCGGTGAGTGAATCGTCCGCTTTCAGGGCGATCAATTCCTCAAGGCCGGCGGCGATGCGGGCGCGCATTTGCTTGACTGCCATATGCATGCCCAGTCCATGTTCGGCGTTGTCTTCAAAGAGGGAGTTGCCCCAGCTGGGGCCATGTCCCTGTTTGTTCAGCGTGTAGGGCATGGACGGCGCCGAACCGCTGTAGATCGAAGAGCAGCCGGTCGCGTTGGATATCTGCATCCGGTCGCCAAACAGCTGGGTCAGCAATTTGACATAAGGCGTTTCGCCGCATCCGGCGCAAGCTCCGGAGAATTCGAAGAGCGGCTGTTCGAACTGGCTGCCCTTGACGGTGTCGATGGACATCGGGTTCGCTTTCGCAGTCAGGGTCTGGGCAAATTCCCAGTTGTCGGCCTCGACGACATGATCGCCGATCGGTTTCATGGTCAAAGCCTTCTCCTTGGCCGGGCAAACCTCGGCGCAGGATCCGCAGCCGGTGCAATCCGCGGCGGAAACCTGTACGCGGTATTGATATTGGTCATAAGGCTTCATGCCCTTCTTGGTCACGAATGACGCCGGCGCTTTGGCTGCCTCGGTCTCGTTGAGCAGGAAAGGACGAATGACGGCATGCGGGCAGACAAATGAACACTGGTTGCACTGAATGCACTTATTCTCGTCCCAGACCGGAATCTGGACGGCGATCATCCGTTTTTCATACTGGCTGGTGCCCTGCGGGAAGGTTCCGTCTTCACGGCCTGCAAAGGCGCTGACCGGCAGCTCGTCGCCGCGCTGGGCGTTCATGACATCAACGACATCGCGAACAAAATCCGGCACCTTGCGGGCGGCAGCCGGAACATCCTTGGCTTCGGCCCAGGAAGCCGGAATCTTGATTTCCTGTACGGCGTCGATGCCGGCGTCAACCGCGGCATAGTTCATGTTGACGACATCGTCGCCCTTCTTGCCGTATGACTTGGCAATCGCCTTTTTCATGTAGGCTATGGCTTCGTCGACCGGAATAACCTTGGCCAGCTTGAAGAAAGCCGCCTGGCAAATCGTATTGATTCTTCCGCCCAGTCCGATTTGCATAGCCAGCGTTACGGCGTCGATCGTATAAAAACGGATTCTATTCTTGGCCAGGAACCGCTTCATGGACGCCGGCAGATTCTGTTCCAGTTCTTCGGCGTTCCATTGGGTATTGAGCAGGAAGATACCGCCCGGTTTCAAAGGTGTCAACATGTCATACTTGCTGACATAAGATTGGTTATGGCAAGCTACAAAGTCGGCTTTGTTGACCAGATACGTCGACCGAATCGGATTGGTGCCGAAGCGGAGGTCGGAAATCGTGACGCCGCCGGACTTCTTCGAATCGTAGGAGAAATATGCCTGCGCATATAAACTGGTGTGGTCGCCGATAATTTTAATCGAGTTCTTGTTTGCGCCGACCGTGCCGTCTGCGCCAAGGCCCCAGAAACGCGCGGAAATGGTGCCCGGCAAGGCAACGTCGATCGATTCGTCAAGCGGCAGCGAAAGATTCGTCACGTCGTCGACAATGCCGATCGTAAAATTGTGCTTTGGCTCCGCGGCAGCCAGATTCTTGTAGACAGCCAGAATCTGATCCGGCGTCGTATCTTTGGAACCGAGACCGTAACGGCCGCCGACGATTGCCGGAGCGCCGCGCTTGCCGGCAAATGCAGCGCAAACATCCAGATACAGCGGTTCGCCGTGGGCGCCGGGTTCTTTGGTGCGGTCCAGGACGGCGATGCTCTTGACGCCGGCCGGGATGGCCTTCAGCAGGTGTTCGACCGAGAACGGGCGATACAGGTGGACTTTGACCATGCCGACTTTCTCGCCGCGGGCGGTCAGGAAATCGATGGTTTCCTCAATGGCCTCGCAAGCCGATCCCATGCAGATGATGACACGGTCGGCATCCGGAGCGCCATAATAATTGAAAAGCTGATAATCGCGGCCGGTCAGTTTGTTGATTTCGCCGAGATAATGCTCCACGACAGCCGGCAGGGCATCGTAATAAGGATTGCAGGCTTCGCGGGCCTGGAAGAATACGTCCGGATTCTGTGCGGTGCCGCGCAGGGTCGGATGATCAGGCGATAGGCCGCGCTCGCGGAAAGCGCGTACGGCGTCCATATCGACCAGCTTCGCGAGGTCTTCGTATTCGGGGACTTCGATTTTCTGGATTTCATGCGAAGTCCGGAAGCCGTCGAAGAAATGCAGGAACGGGACGCGTCCTTTGATCGCGGCCAGATGGGCAACCGCAGCCAGATCGACAACTTCCTGGACACTGGATGCACTCAGCAAAGCGAAACCGGTTTGCCGGCAGGCCATGACGTCCGAATGATCGCCGAATATCGACAGGGCGTGGCTGGCCAGCGTGCGGGCTGTAACATGAAAAACGCCGGGCAGCAGTTCGCCGGCAATCTTGTACATGTTGGGTATCATCAGCAGCAAACCCTGTGATGCTGTATAGGTTGTGGTTAAAACGCCGGCGGCAAGAGATCCATGGACGACAGCCGACGCGCCGCCTTCCGATTGCATCTCAATGACATTGACTGTTTGTCCAAAAATGTTTTTCCGGCCTTCCTGAGCCCACTGGTCGGTATAATCCGCCATGGGAGAAGACGGTGTGATCGGATAAATTCCGGCTACTTCCGTAAATGCGTACGAGGTATACGCAGCGGCAGTATTGCCGTCCATGGTCATGTACTTTTTCGTTTTCGCCATGTGTATCTCTCCTTTATACTGACGTGCTCGCATAAGCAACAGTTCTGTAAATCAACAGATATTATAGCATAAGCCGCGGCGATCAGACAACCAAATTCCGCCCGGTCATTTCGGAAGGTACAGGCAGATGCATCAAGTTCAGCATGGTCGGCGCCAGATCGGCCAGACGCCCTTCCTGCAAGGCAACCTGGCCGGCTCCGGCCAGAATCAGTTCAACCGGCAGCGTCGTATGCGCGGTGAACGGCCCGTTGGTTTCCGGATCAATCATCTGTTCGGCATTGCCATGGTCGGCGGTAATCAAAACAATGCCGCCTTTTTCCAGGATCGCGCCGGCGACCCGGCCGACACATGCGTCTACTGTTTCGACAGCTTTGACGGCAGCATCGAAAATGCCGGTATGCCCAACCATGTCGCAGTTGGCAAAATTCAGGATGATGACGTCGTACTTGTCCGAGCGGATGCGCTTGACCGCTTCTTCAGCTACCAGCAAAGCGCTCATCTCGGGCTGCAGATCATAAGTTGCCACTTTTGGCGACGGGATCAGGCAGCGGTCTTCGCCCGGGTATTCTTTTTCAACGCCGCCGTTAAAGAAAAAAGTGACATGGGCATACTTTTCTGTTTCGGCAATGCGCAGCTGCGTCAGGCCGTGTCCGGCAATGCAGGCGCCAAAAGTGTTGTCCAAATTTTCCGGCCGGTAAGCAACCAGCAAACCGGGGAACCGGTCAAATGTAATGTCATATTGCGTCATGGTCACATAGCACAAGGGAAATTTGCCTTTCGGCAGTTTAAATTCCTGGAAATCAGGCTGCATGAAAGCGCGGGTGATTTCCCGTGCCCGGTCCGGCCGGAAGTTGAAAAAAATAACCGAATCATCAGCCTGAATCGTTGCCGTCGGGACTCCGTTTCTGGTTATGACGGTCGGCACGACAAATTCATCCATAACGCCGGACGCGTAGGAGGCTTCTATAGCCGCCGGCGCGTCTTCGGCCTGGACGCCTTCACCGCAGGCCATGGCGCGGTAAGCTTTTTCAACGCGATCCCAGCGATTATCGCGATCCATGGCATAATAGCGGCCCATCATGGTTGCCAGGCGGCCTACGCCGATTTGCTCCATTTCAGCAAGCAGCCGGCGGGTGTATTCCAGCGATGAATCCGGCGGAACATCCCTTCCGTCAAAGAAAGCGTGAACGAAAACCTTGGTCAGGCCGGCTTCTTTAGCCAGACGGAGAAGGGCGTACAAGTGAGTATTGTGGCTGTGGACGCCGCCGTCGGAAAGCAGGCCATAGAGATGAAGGGCGGTATTCTTCTCGCGGCAATTGGCCAGCGCCGCCTGTAAAGCCGCGTTGCGCGCAAAATCACCGTCGTCGATCGCTTTAGTGATTCGGGTCAGCTCCTGATAGACGATGCGGCCGGCGCCGATGTTTGTATGGCCGACTTCGGAATTGCCCATCTGGCCGGCGGGCAAACCGACATCCATGCCGCTGGTCCGGATCAGCGTGTGTGGATTTTGGCTGCGCAGGCGGTCAAGATTGGGGGTATGCGCGGCCTTGATCGCATTGCCGGTTTCAGACGGATTGTATCCGAATCCATCCAGAATCAATAAAGCGACAGGCCGTTGTTTCAACTGAGTCATCGTTAAGCTCCTTTCATCAAAAAGAGCCGCGTTCAGGCCGTGGCTCTTTTTGTTCAACCCGGTCGGGTTATTCCATCAGGCCTTCCCTGCCAGACAAATAGCGGTAAAATCGTCGGCTTTTAAAGAAGCGCCGCCGACCAGGCCGCCGTCGATGTCGGCTTGATTAAATAAACCGGCC
>CAYRWC010000245.1:0-4704 GCA_964427795.1 uncultured Oscillospiraceae bacterium
GGCGCAACCGTTGCGGTTGCCGTTGCGGTTGAAGAAGCGATGAAAAACTGATTGAACCGAAACAGCTATATGAACGCAAAAGTGCCGTTTTCGTGAGAAAGCGGCATTTTTAATACGCGTCTGAGATGACTTGAAATAAAGACGGATCGCCGGTCAGATCCTATTTGCCCTTGTCTTTTTTTCGTTCGTTCTTTTCAGAAGCTTCATTGTTTTTTTCCTGATCCAGCAGGGTCAAAATACGCTCGGCAATTAAAATGCGCGTCCGGGCTTCTATGCTGAGTTCCAGCGCCAGATTGCGCAGAGCCGTCGCGTGGTCGCTCTGCGATTCGCCTTCGTCCGGAGTATTCTGACGCAGCTGCGCCGTTTCCGCCAGGACCTGCGCCGCGTTTTCCTGCAGAGATAAGCGCTGGACTTCCAGAAAATGCTGATAAAGAGCCGCTACGTCGGCCGGATCGCGGTATGATGACAAAAGTTGATTCAAATTTTGAATGGATAAGACTTGTTTCAAGGTGCCGATCATAATCAAAAGCGCTAAATGCGTCGGAGCGTATTTTTTTGATTCGGCACGTGGAATCAGGTTGTCTTTAATATAATTGTTGATCATGGCCGGCGTCAGCAGGCGTTCATGATCATCCCGCCGATATAATCCAAGCTGGCGGTCGATAAAGGTCTGCACCTGGTCCATGTAAAGGCCGATGTCCGGCAGCAAAGCCCAATCCGCGGGGTGTTTGCCATCCAGCTCGGTCAGCCACTGATCCAGCCAGTCGATTTGTTCAGCCATGTCTGATTCCCTCCTGTCCGTTTTTATCGGTATCTTTTATCTGTTGCGGTTCATCGTTTCCGGTATGCACTGTCGGCTCATCGGAAGCAGACTGCACCGATTTCATGGCTTTCTCCAATTTTTGCCGCGGCATGTTCATAAGCCGGCCGCAGGTTGTGCAAACCAGGCCGATATCCGCTCCTGTACGCTGCACCCGCCAAAGCCAGCCGCCACAGGGGTGCTGTTTTTTTAAATGAAGGATTTCACCGATTTTAAACGGATAAAGATGAAAACGCGACGGCATATTCCCTCCTCAATTCAAACAACGGCAACCGCCGCCAACGCGCGGTTGGTTGCCAAAATCCCGGATAACCGGCAAAAGTGCTACATAGCCGGCTTCCTGCAATATAGCCCGCACCGCCTCGGCCTGGTCATATCCATGCTCCAAAATCAGCCAGCCGTCAGGCGCCAGCCGGTTTGCCGCCCCGATAGCCAGCCTGCGGTAAATATCGAGTCCGTCCGTGCCGCCGTCCAGTGCCAGACGGGGTTCATGACAGCCGACTTCCGGCATCAGCCCGCTAATGTCGCCGCTGGGTATATAGGGCGGATTGGTAACGATCAGATCAAACGGCTCGGGTTCGGCGTCCGCCGGCGGGAATAAATCGGCTTGATACAAGGCCGTCCGGCCCCGCAGGTTATTTTGCCGTAAATTTTTTTCGATATAAGACAAAGGGACCGGATCTATATCGGTAAATGTCAGATCGATCCGACAGCCGCTTTCTTCCAGGGCATTTGCCAGGCTGATGCCGATGCAGCCCGATCCGGCGCAGGCATCCAGAATACGCAGGGGCCGGCCGGCCGTATTACGGGTCGGCCATAAATGCGCCATAGCGACCGAACGCGCCGTTTCGACCAAAATTTCGCTGTCCGGCCTCGGAATCAAAACGCCGGGACCAACTGAAAACGCGAGGCCGAAAAAATCCGTTGTGCCGGTCAGATACGCCAAAGGCTCATGACGGGCCCGACGAGCAGCCAGAGAGCGAAGATTATCAATTGTTCCGCCATTCAGCATGTCGTCCGGATGAGCATAAAAAAAAGATAAAGGCCGGCCAAGAACGCCGGCCAGCAGCAACAGAGCTTCATGCCGCGGCTCTTCCAGGCCGGCTGCCGACAAGGTGCCGGATAATTCCTGCTGAAGCTGCCGAACTGTCATCTCGGCGCCCATGGGTCACCAGCGGTCACTGAGCGCTTTTTCAGGAATAACGGCATTCAACGCGGCTATGGCAACTTCCAGCATGCTGTCGTCGGGTTCGGCTGTCGTCAGACGCTGCAGCCACAAGCCGGGAGCGGAAACTGCCCGGGTCAGGATGTTGTCATACCGTCCTGCCAGACGGATAATTTCATAAGCTATGCCGGCGACGACCGGAACCAGGGCAAATCGGATCAAAAGATTGATCCAGCGGCCCCACCATCCGACCAGTGAAAAAACAACAATGCTGACCAGGATGACGATAAACATAAATGCAGTGCCACAGCGCGGATGAAAGCGGCTATAGAGCCTGGCATTCTCGACGGTCAGCTCCTGTTCCGCCTCATAACAGGCAATTGTCTTATGCTCGGCGCCATGATACATCCAGACCCGGCGAATATCTTTCATCCGGGAAGCCAGAGCCAGATAACCGACAAACAGGACAATCCTGATCAATCCCTCAATCAGATTGAAAAGAATCGTCGCGCCGCGGCCGGTGTAATCATTGAGTCTGGTCAGCTGCTTAATGTAACCGGTAATAAAGTTGGGCAGCAAGATAAATAGGACCACACTGAAAAGAATGCCGACCACTGCCGATCCGTAAAGCATCAGATTGCTGTGCTTTTCCAAAAAGCGGTCGATCCGGCCGCCCAGTTTTTTTCCGGGCGTCTCTTTGGCCGGAGACTGTTTTTCCTGAACAGGCCGACATTCCGTCAACGGCCGGACATCCTCGTCGCTCGGGTTCTCCGATTCGGCAGCGGCGTCCGCCGGTGTCTGGTCGTCATCGACAAATTCGGCTGAATGCAGCAAAGCTTTCGTCCCGCTGACCAGTTGACGGAACAGCCGGACGGATCCCCGGATGAACAGAAGATTTGCCGCGCCGCTGAAGCGGGTCATCGGCATTTCCTCCACGACGATTTTGCCGTCCGGTTTGCGGATAGCCATGGATTTTTTCTCCGGGCCGATCATCATCAACCCTTCAATCAACGCCTGACCGCCAATGGTTGTCTTTCGCCGGCATACCAGCTTATCCTGCTTGCTTACTGTTTTTTTCATGATTTACCTCACGGTTAATCTTATACAGATTTAAGTAATTATAACATTAAAGTAAAAAGGAGGCTTCGTTTGTCAAAGCCTCCCTCCACGTTGCAGTTATTTCTGCTCCATCCGCTTCTTGAACTTGTCGACCCGGCCGCCTGTATCGATTAATTTCTGCCGGCCGGTAAAAAACGGATGACACTTCGAGCAAATATCAACATTAAGATGTGGCTTAACGGATCCGGTCTCGAAGGTTTCCCCGCAGGCGCATTTAACGATCGCCTTGCCATACTTGGGATGAATGCCCTCTTTCATATCTATCACCTCTCATGGGATGCGGCGCGTACCCGCTTCATGCTTCGATACGTATGCCACACCAGAATTAGACGTTGCGGAGTTGATTTTATTATAAATCGATCGGAATGTCAATCATCCTCGTTATTGACATTGCGCCGGTAGTTGCTGCCGTAGCCGGTGTTGTTGTAGCTGCCGTAGCCCCCCGTGCCCGGGCCTGTCTGCCCGCCCTGACTACCGGAGCCGGTCTGGCCGCCGGTTTGTGTTCCCGGTCTGGTACCGCGCATGGCTTCAAAGACATTTTTATCGTTAAAGGACACATTAACCGACGAAATGAAGTGCTCATTGTTTTTCGTTTTCAACAACAGGTTGATGATAGCTTCCGTAACGGCGGATGTATCCAGCTGGCTGAAAGCCTTGCGGATCGTCCACACCGCATCCAGCTCCTTGTTGTTCATGAGCAGTTCTTCGCGGCGGGTACCGGATTTATTGATATCGATAGCCGGAAATATCCGTTTTTCCGACAATTTGCGGTCCAAATAGACTTCCATGTTGCCGGTTCCCTTAAATTCCTCAAAAATTACTTCATCCATACGGGATCCGGTTTCGATCAGGGAGGTGGCGATGATCGTCAGGCTGCCGCCGTTTTCAATATTGCGCGCGGCGCCGAAAAAGCGTTTCGGCCCATAAAGGGCGCCCGGATCAAGGCCTCCGGACAAAGTGCGTCCGGTTGGATTGATCGTCAGATTATAGGCGCGGGCCAAACGGGTCATGCTGTCAAGAAGAATGATGACATCCTGCTTCAGTTCGACCAGACGCATGGCTCTCTCCAAAACGAGTTCAACCACTTTGGTGTGATTTTCCGGTGTTTTGTCAAATGTCGAATAGACGACCTCGCCGTTGATGGAACGCTGCATATCGGTTACTTCTTCCGGACGTTCATCAATCAGCAGAACGATTAATTTGGTATCCGGGTTATTGACGCTGATGGCATTGGCTATTTTCTGCAGTAAAATCGTCTTGCCGGCTTTTGGCGGCGATACGATCATACCGCGCTGGCCTTTGCCGATCGGAGCCACCAGATCGATGATCCGGGTCGACAATTCATTGCGGGTTGTTTCCAAGACGAAACGCTCATTCGGGTAAATCGGCGTCAGGCGGTCAAAATGAGGGCGGCGAAGCATTTTCTCCGGCGCCTGGCCGTTAACGTCCTTGATATACAAAAGAGCCTGATAACGGTCGTTTTCCCGCTGCAGCTTAACCGGCCCGGTAACATAATCACCCGGACGCAGGCCAAAGCGGCGGATATATTGCGGGGGAACATAGATATCTTTATTACCTTGCAGATAATTATCTTTACGCA
>CAYRWC010000246.1:0-4697 GCA_964427795.1 uncultured Oscillospiraceae bacterium
TACCGGAATTTGTCGGGCGGCTGCCGGTTGTCGTTTCTTTGGAAGGCCTTAGTGAAGAGATGTTGATCCGTATATTGCAGGAACCGCGCAATGCATTGGTCAAACAGTATAAAAAGCTCTTTGATTATGACGGCGTCGAGCTTTTCTTTGAGCCGGAAGCGGTTCAGGAGATCGCCCGCCAAGCATTGGAACGCAACACCGGTGCCCGCGGTTTACGAGCTATTATTGAAGAAATTATGCTGGATATCATGTATGAAATACCGTCCAGACAAGATGTCGCCCGCTGTATTATTACCAAAGAAAGCGTCGTTAACAAAAAACAACCGGAAATTGTTTTAAAGCCGGATAAAACGGCTTGATCGGCCGGCAGGTAAAAACAAAATAACGATCTCATGTAATATTTTGTCGAATTTTGTCGTAGTAAGAGCATCCGCAAGGATGCTGATTGTGTTGAATTGATAATTACTTAATCATTCGACGAAGATTTATGAACAGGAGATGAATGATGCAGATCGGAGATACAGTTGCTTCTTATTATCTGTTGCTGAATCGTGTAAAAACTTCGTGGCTTGTTCAGGATATCCGCAACGGTGATTTAGGTCTTCTTAAACCAGCAGATCACTTCATAGATCCGCAAATACCGGTTTGGCTGAATATGATCAGACATCCTGGTCTGCCTCGCTGCCTGGCTCAGAATATGAAACTCGAAAATACGATATATGATTTATTCGAATATTTACCAGGCAAGTCATTAGAGGTTATAGCCAAAGAGCATCACGGAATTCTGGCACCTGATATTTTGTTGCCAGCTATGGTTACATATGCCGGTATATTGGGATTTTTACACCGGCAAAATGATTGGAGCATCCTTCATTTAGACATTAAACCATGCAATTTGATTCTACATGAACAAGGACAGGTCGGTCTTATAGATTTCGGCGCTGCCATACTCATTAAAGAACGCCTTAATGATTCTCATGTTAATGTTTCGGATACCGTTACCGATCAATTACAATCTGGGTATAAGGACGGTAATTCATTGCTGCAGTTTGATCAATATGCTTTAGGCAAGCGGGCTTTAACGCCGGATTACGCTGCACCGGAATTGCTTGCCGGGCGACCCTGTGCGGGAAGCGATATTTTTGCGCTCGGGCTGACGATGCTGGTTTTATTAACCGGTTTTTCTCCGGCTGAATGCCGCAGCCGGCCCTTGCCGGATTTGATGTCCGGCATAGACCATGACTTTTCCCGAATATTGAGCCGGTGTTTGCATGTTGATTTGCAGCTGCGTTATAACCAGGCGGAAGAATTGGCTCATGACCTTCACACTGTATGGCATACAGCATCCGCCATAATGAGCTGCCCGGAGAGATATGCGAAGAATAATGAAGAATCCTTTCATGGAGAGACAATACCTTCGGGAGCATTGTCTAAACAGCAAAAACAACCGGAAGATGCAGCCGAAGAATCCGCACCGTTTCTATCGGATGCAAGAATCCGCATATCTCCGGCTCCGGTAATCAGTATCTGGGGCGGACCGGAATGTGGTTGTGAATTAGCCGGCGTTTTAGCAGACGATCGTGAGGTCATCGTTATCGATGCCAATTTGTTGAATCCGCGAGCTGATTTGCTGCTTGGCACGCAGGAGCGTTTTTCAGGATTATATACAGCAGCACGATCCGCTGATCTGGACATGTTCTTGAACGGAAAGCAAAACAGCTGCATAAGTAGTGAATTGATCGATCATCTGGCTGAAAAAACACCTATTCGCCGCGTTCGCTTGTTAATGGCCCGGGGCAATCTCAATTCTTATGAATTATATTTAACAGAACGATTATATGAAGTAATCAAAACGGCGCGCCTAATCAGTGATATAGTCATCATTTTATGTGATCGATTCATTTATGATGCTTTTACCTGTTTCAGTTTATTGGCTTCAGATCGAATCCTTGTTCCGCTGGCCGGAGATGCCGGCTCATTTCGTGAAATTAACCGGATGGTTGAGTTTATTGCCGGCCGATATCAATTTAATCCCGATCGGCTGTATTATGTAGCTTTTCCCTATTGCGCACAGACAGACTTAAGTTGGGGCACTATGGATGAGCTATGCTGCGGCCGCCTGGCCGGTTGCATATCCGACTGTAAAAATCGCCGGTCAATGAAATGTAGCGCCCGGCCATATGCAGCAGCGCTTGACCGTAAAAACCAACGTGAATATCATGATTTAATCCGACGTCTGCTTTTACCGGAATAGGTCAAGGAGGAAAAACGATCATGCCGATTATCACATCTCATACATGCTTTGCAGAAAAATTAAGACAATTTATGACGGAAGATCCACATGCTGAGAAAACCATATTGCGATCCGATCGTCCTTCGGCGGTACAAGCCTCAACCACAGACGGACTCAATGATCTTGTTGTTCAAATATGCGGCAAAATTCTCGATACGGATCCGGAACTGGTAGCGCATGTCGCGTCGCGACAGACTCCCCGGCAGGTTCTTTTGGATCTTGTTAGCCGCACGGCCGAAGAATTGAGCTTGCGGGCAAGCTTTTTTGAAAATGATATACGGCAGCAGGTCATGGATTATCTTTTTGGCTATGGTCCGCTGCAGCCGTATATTGATCGGGATGCCGTCACGGATATTGATGGCACCGGACCCAATGAGTTCACGATAAAAGCGGATGGAATAAGGCAGGAAATTGATTTGCATTTTACCGATGAACAGGCGTATGACGCATTTTGCCGTTTGATCATTATTCGAAACGGCGGCATCATTAATGAAAATGATAGTCATTGCCGGGTCTCGGATCCTAATTATCGGTTGCGCATTAATGTGACTGTTCCTCCGCGCAGCGTTAAATATCCGACAATCAGCATCCGGAAACATCGTAAACAAGCTTGGAATTTATCGGACTTAACAAAAATGGGTATGTTGATTCCGGATTTAGCCGACATGATTCGATTATGGGCTTGTTCCAGTCAGACGGTGATTATATGCGGAAAAGGAGCGGCTGGAAAAACAACGCTGCTGCGGGCATTTATTCAAGCCATGCCGCGGCTGGAACGTATCTTGATCGCTGAAAGTGATTGTGAGTTGTATCCAGAGAAACCCTGCTGCTTAATGCAAAGAGTAAAAAAAGCTCATGAAGGCGGGAGATCCATTACTTTGCGAGATTTAATCAACGACGGTTTAACGATGTCGCTTGATACTTATTGCATCGGCGAAATTGTTGGCGATGAGGCAATGGAGTTTTTGAGAGCTTCATTTTCAGGGCATCGATGTCTGGCGACAATTCATGCAGAGAAAGCATCGGATGTGCCGGACCGCATGCTTGCTCTGGCCAGACCGGCTTCGCACGGCGAAAGTGATCGGACCCTGAAGCGTATGTTGGGCAGCAGTATCAATATTATTATTTATCTGCATGATTTCTCTGTTAAACAGGTTTTAGCTGTAAAAGGATATCGGGAAGGCGATGATGAATTTGATTTTGAGGAAATTTGGCACACAAAAACAAATCAGACAGCAATCCCTGCAATTAGTCAATATGCTTTGCCGATGGTGCCAGGTTCGTGAGGATTTGATATATGCTTTTGAAAAGAGCCTGGAAACAGGTTTAGAGCAGCCGATGAAGCAAGTTATTCAAGATTTCCTGGTTCGTGTTCGGGGCGGTATGGATATGGAGAAAGCCTTAGATCTTTTACAACACAGCCTTAATCAAGAACATTTTCAGGATCTGATCATGGCAATTCGCTTCAATTTCCGTTATCGCGGTGATTTACCGGTTTTACTTGAACACTTGGAAATGCAAATGAATCGCATAGAGGAAGAGTACACCAGACGCCGCCTGTCCAATGCTCATGACCGTAATTTAACCGTTATCATTTTAATTGCTGTGCCATTCGTGTTTATAATCCGTTATTATGGCCAAACCGGTGTTCAAGCAGCTTTTCAAAATACGCCTTTAGGTGTCGGGTTGCTTATGATAGGTGTTATAACATACTTGTCGGCAATCGGATGTGCCATGATCATCCAACGAAAAATCAATCACTAATTTTCCAACCGACAGAATCCAAGATGCTTATATCAAGCGATAGAAATGAACCGGTCAGAACATCGGAGGGATAGAATGACTGAACTATTCAGCGCCGTATTATTTCTTATATTGATGTACAGTATTTACCAGCTGTTGCCGGTTATTTACTGCCGATTAAACAAGCGAATGGCTGATGTGCCGGAGTCCATTCGGTTACTTAATAAATACAGCGGTGAATTATCCGATCGACTTAAGTCATTTTCGATATTGACCCGTTGGCAGCGATATATTGAAAAGAAATTAAAAGAAGCAGGATGTCTGTCATCATCCGCATGGCTGGTTTATAGCATTGTCGTTATAGGTATTTTCTTGATGTGTCTTCTATCCGGACTTATATTGGGAAAAACTGCAGTGTGGATGATTCTGCTGCCGTTTGTTCTTGTATCATTGTTGAATCAGCAGATCGGGCGCCGTATCAAAATAAGGAAAGCCGCCTTTTCCAAATCTATTTATAAAATATATCGTTTCCTTGATCTGCAAATCACTGCTGGAGTACGAACGACAGATGCACTCTTAGGTCTGCCGGATGCTGTTCAGGATATAATCGTTCATCCGGTATTGGTTCGTTTTGCGGCATCATATAAACTGACATTCAATA
>CAYRWC010000247.1:0-4679 GCA_964427795.1 uncultured Oscillospiraceae bacterium
AAAATCCGCCGGCTCCTGCTTTGCCGCCGGAGATCATCGCCCGGACGGCGGCCAAATACCGCGAGGCATACAGCCGCCTGACCGGAAAGGATCTGGCATGATCAGCGTTATCGATTATGGGATGGGCAATCTGGGCAGCGTGGTCAAGGCTTTAGCCTATCTGAACCAGCCGGCGGCGGTAACCAGCGATCCTGAAGAGGTCGCCGCGGCCGATCGTCTGATCCTGCCCGGCGTCGGAGCCATGGCCTATGCTGTCGAGCAATTGAAGAAACGCGGCTTGGATCAGGCGATCAAAGCCTATTTGCAGACCGGGAAACCTTTTCTCGGCATATGCCTGGGCATGCAGCTGATGTTTGAATACAGCGAAGAAGGCAACAACCGCGGCCTTGGCCTGCTGCCCGGCGTTGTGCGCCGCTTCCCGGCCCAGCCGGGGCTCAAGGTGCCGCATATGGGCTGGAACAGCCTGCATGATTCGCGCTTGGACATCCTGCCGGATCATGAGTATTTTTACTTTGTTCATTCCTATTATGTCGATCCGGCCGACTCCGGCCTGACCGCCGCCCGGAGCACCCACGGGATTCCTTTTGCCGCCGCCGTTGCGGACAGGCAGATTCTCCTGACTCAATTTCATCCGGAAAAAAGCGGCGACGCCGGTTTGCGGCTTCTGGAACGCTGGGCTTCCGGCGGAGGGGGCAGCCATGAATGAACGCGCCGGGAATGCACCGGGAAACGAAACGAAACAGCCGATGATCATCTATCCGGCGATCGATTTGTTAGGCGGACAGTGTGTCCGTCTGCGGCAAGGCCGTTACGATCAGGTAACCGTTTACAGTCCCGATCCGCTGAGCGTTGCCCGGACATTCCAGGCTGCCGGAGCGTCTTGGCTTCATATTGTCGATCTTGATGCCGCTCGAACCGGCATACCGGCCCACGCGGCTTTGATTGCCGATATACGCCGTCAGACCGGCCTGCACATCCAGACCGGCGGCGGCATCCGGTCTCTGTCGCATCTCCGGCTTTTACTGGAGGAATACGGGATCGATCGCGCGGTATTGGGAACGGCGGCCGTTAACGACCGGGCTATGACTCTGGATGCGCTGCGCCGTTATCCGGAACGGCTGGCGATCGGTCTGGATGCCCGCGACGGCCAGATCAGCGTCGACGGCTGGACACGCAGCAGCGGACTGGATGTTCTTGATTTTGCCCGGATGATGCAAGATGCCGGAGCCCGGACGGTGATCTATACGGACATCAGGCGGGACGGCATGATGATCGGCCCCGCTTTGGAAGGCATCCGCAGTCTGGTTGCGCTGGACGGCCTGGCGGTTATCGCATCGGGCGGCATCGGCTCACAGGAAGATGTCGAGGCGGTACGGCGCGCAGGCGCGGCCGGTGTTATTATCGGCAAAGCTTTATATGAAAAAAAGGTGGTGCTCGGACAATGCTGGCCAAACGCATAATCCCCTGCCTGGATGTCCGCGGCGGCCGCGTCGTCAAAGGCGTCAATTTTGTCGGCCTGCGCGATGCCGGCGACCCGGTCGAGTCGGCGCGAGCTTATAATGCCGCCGGTGCCGACGAATTGATCTTTCTCGACATTTCGGCCACCCTTGAGGACCGGGGCATCCTTTTGGATATGGTCCGGCAGGTTGCCGATCAGGTGTTTATCCCTTTTACCGTGGGCGGCGGCATCAGAACGCTGGAGGATATCCGGGGCATTTTACAGGCCGGCGCCGATAAAATTTCTTTGAATTCCGCCGCCGTACTGCGCCCGGAGCTGATTCGCGACGCCTCGGAACGCTTCGGCAGCCAGTGCATTGTCATCGCCATCGATGTGCGCCGCAATCAAGCCGGCCGTTTTGAAGTCATGATTGCCGGCGGAACGCAATATACGGGCCTGGATGCTCTGGAATGGGCCAAAAAAGCCGAGCAGCTGGGGGCGGGGGAGATCCTCTTGACCAGCATGGACCGTGACGGCACCAAATCCGGATATGACCTGGAGATAACCCGGCAGATCGCCGATCAGGCAGCCATCCCGGTCATCGCTTCCGGCGGCGCCGGAAGCCTGGCCGATTTTTATGACGCGCTGACACAAGGCGGAGCGGAAGCCGTTCTGGCCGCCAGCCTATTTCATTTTGGCGAGATCGGCGTAACCCAATTGAAACGCTATCTGGCGCTGCGCGGCGTTCCGATGCGTTCGTCACCGGGCATGGCCGATGATTTCAGCCGATACAAACCGCCTTTCAGCCGGAATACGTTCCTGGCCGAGCCGGACGCCGCTGAACGCCTGTGGCGCCAATTAAAAAAAGACGGCCAGGGTCTGGTTGCGGCGGTCATCCGGGAGGAAGACGGCGGCGAGATCCTGATGCAGGCTTTTGTCGATGAAGAGGCTTTTGCCGCCACGCTGCGTACCGGCCTGATGCATTACCACAGCCGCAGCCGCGGCAAATTATGGCTGAAAGGCGAGCAGTCCGGTCATTTTCAGCAGGTCCGCGCCATTCGGGTCGACTGTGATGCCGATTGCTTGCTGGTCGACGTCTGCCAGATCGGTCCGGCCTGTCATACCGGAGCCCATTCCTGCTTTTACCGCCCGCTGTCCGCTCTGGCCGAAGCTTTGCCGCCGTCTGATACGCAGGCCGGCCGGGAACAGTAGAACCGCAGATTACAAAGCTGCCCGGCGGCGTGAAGAACCGGCGCCGGAGCGCATCAAAATTACAGGAGGTTGTCTATGAGTCAAATAGGAGACATGCTCGATGAATTGTACCAGGTTGTCCTGGACCGGCGCGCCCATCCTCAGGAAGGATCTTACACGAACTATCTGCTGGACAAGGGTCTCGATAAAATATGCAAGAAAATCGGCGAGGAATCCGCCGAGGTGATTATTGCGTCCAAAAACCGCCAGCCGGCTGAAGTAACCTATGAAGTTGCCGATTTGCTGTATCACCTGTGCGTCCTGCTGGTTGATCAGAACGTCACGTTCGACGACATTTACGCCGAACTCCGTAAAAGGCGTTAAAGCCGAAAGGCCGCAATCGGCAGGCGTTTTCGGCTCTGCCGCATAAAACGGCCCGGTAAAATTTGGTTTGACAAAAGCCCTCTCTTGTGATAGAATTCGTTTGCTTGTCCACAGAGAGGGTCTTTTTTTTATATATTGATCATACGGCCGACCAGGCGGAGGTGTTAACAAAATGGCAAAAGCAGGAGCTCGTGACAAAATTACACTGTCATGCACCGAGTGCAAACAGCGCAATTACAACACGATGAAAAACAAGAAAAACGATCCGGATAGACTGGAAATGAAGAAATATTGCAGATTCTGCCGCAAGCACACAGAGCATCGGGAAACCAAATAATCCCATGGCTTGCGAACAAGTGAGGATGTGTTGATGATGGCAGATAAGGACAAAAACGAGAAACGGATTGATAAGCCTGTAAAGCCGAAGCTCAATGCCTTTCAGAAAGTCGCCGCTTTTTTTGTGAAGACCGGGAAACGGCTGAAAACATTTTTTCAAAATCTGAAGGCTGAGTTGAAGCGGGTTGTTTGGCCTGATCGGAAACGGCTGATCCAGAATACGGCAACCGTTTTGGCTATCTGCATCTCCGTCGGCGTGCTTCTCTTCGTGATCGATTCGATTTTGGCCGGCGTCCTGAACGCTTCCGGCTTCTATACGCCGAGAACGACGTCGGCACCGACATCGGCGGCAACAACAGCCGAAACCACGACGGCCGGTTCCGACACGACAATAACCGTAACGACCGGTTCCGGTTCGTCAGAGACAGCCGGCGCAACTGAATCCGCAGCGGCTACTACCACAAAATAAAACGGATGGCTGAGCGGATCCCGGTGAGTCAGACCGGAAGGAGCATGTAAAATGGTCGAAGATACCCCCTCGGAAGCCAAATGGTATGTTGTTCATACTTATTCAGGCTATGAGAACAAAGTCAAAGCGACTTTGGAACGGATCGTCGAAAACCGCGGCATACAGGATTATATCCAGGAAGTTTCTGTTCCCATGGAGGAACAGGTCGAGATTAAAGACGGTAAGAAAAAAGTTACCCAGCGCAAAATTTATCCGGGCTATGTCCTGGTGAAAATGGTGCTGACCGACGAGATATGGTATATTGTCCGCAACACCCGCGGCGTGACCGGTTTCGTCGGCCCCACAAGCTCGAAGCCGACGCCGCTGACGGACGAGGAATTGATGCTGATGGGCCTTGAGTCGAGCTGGGAGCCGGTTGTCGATTACGATGTCGGCGATTCGGTCAAGGTTATCAACGGGCCGCTTGAGAGCTTTATCGGCACGGTGGAAGATATCAATCTGGATAAGAAGAAAGTTCGGGTTCTGGTTTCCATGTTTGGGCGCGAGACGCCTGTCGAATTGGAACTGACCCAGATCATGCGGATTTAAGACGATTTTCATCGAAAATCCGGCCGTCGTCGGCTTTGACAGGCGGCAGTGCAATGAATGCTTATCAGCACCGCAAGGTGTGCAGATAGGACGCGAAGAGCGTAATTTTGGGAGGTGGACGTTAATATGGCAAAGAAAGTCACCGGGTATGTAAAATTGCAGATTCCCGCAGGCAAAGCCACGCCAGCGCCGCCGGTAGGACCAGCCCTTGGCCAGCACGGTGTTAATATCGCCATGTTTGTTAAGGAATTCAATGAAAGAACCGCAAAGGAT
>CAYRWC010000248.1:0-4679 GCA_964427795.1 uncultured Oscillospiraceae bacterium
TCGCCGGCGGCCACGTACAATTGCGTACGGCTGCGGTGCTGCTGAACAATAAGCCCGGCCAACAACGCTGTCGATATAACCAGGAAGATCAGAAGAACGATTTTTATATTACGCAGAAGCTGCTTCAAAAGCTATTTCACCTCCACTTGCCTGGCTGAAAGGCCGATCAAAATGGCAAACAAAACCATGATGGTTAAGATAGAGCTGCCTCCCCGGGCGATCAGCGGCAAAGTCGCGCCGGTCAGGGGAAGCAGGCCGGTTACTCCGGCTATGACGACGGCGGCTTCGACAAAAAAGAGCGTGCCGATTCCCAGCGCCAAACCGGATGTGAAACCGTCGCGCGCGATCAAGGTAACCCGCGCGGACCGCAGCCATAAGATGATGAAGAATAAGACAATGGCCAGAGCGGCCAGCAAGCCGAACTCTTCGCCGACTATGGCAAAGACCATATCCGATGAAGCCAGAGGAATGCCGCCGGGGCTGCCGTTGCCCAGCCCGCGCCCGAAAAACCCGCCGCGTCCTATGGCCTGAAGTCCGTAGACGATCTGGCGGTTGCTGTCGTTGACTTCCGTCCATAAGGTTGTCCAGCCGCTGATCCGCCGCTGGACATGAGGGAAAAAGGAAAAAGCGAGTACGCCGATCAGCGAACCGCCGCCCAGGATGAACAGGGTCGTCCAGTATTCGGAAGTCATCACGACATAAACCAATAAGGTCGTGGGCAGGAGAATCATAGCCGAACCCAGATCCGGCAGCATCAAAATCAGGAAGAATACCCCGGCTGCCCAAAACGCGAAAAACAATTGGATGCGGAGGGAAGGACGGTTTTTGAAAAAGCTGGCCAGCACGACTAGATAGGTGGCTTTCGCCAGTTCCGTCAATTGCAGCGATAAACCGCCGACAGATATCCAGAGCCCGGCGCCATGCGTGTCGGCTCCGCTTCCCAGCACCAGCGTCAGGCCGAGCAGCAACGGGGTCGCCAGCGCGCACAGCAAACCCAAAGGTTCCAAGATGCGGGTTTTGGCCACAAGAATGGCAATGATCGGCAGAACGAGAAAGCCCAGCAGTAAAGCGCCGCCCTGAGGCGCGAGATCCAGAACCACGGCGCGTGCCGCAGCCGCCGTGTCCGGAATATCAGCGGTCAGATCCAGTTTTGCCAGGGACAGCCGGACTTGGATCAATAAGCCGAAATATGCCAGGAACGCCAGACAGAGAAGCAGAACACGATCCATCTGGCGCATAACCAGCGGCAGGAGCAGATAGTAGAGATTGATCATGATGAGAAGGCCCATGCAGAAAATGCCGACGGCCAGACGCAATTCCGGCAAAACCTCAGGCGTCAGGTAAAAAAGCAGCAAGCTGCCGATCAAAGCAAATAAATCAAAAGCCAGCCAGGCCAAGGCCAGACTGCCGCCCGAACGCGACGCCGGACAAAGGACCTTATCCGGTTCCGGATCATAAAGCCGGCCTCCGGCCTGACGTTCGTCGATAAACGTCAGTTCCTGATCGCCAAGCGTCAGCGTGTCCATATGCTCAAGCGGCGTGGCCGGCTTGATAGGCACGCCGTTGATCATGACCCGGCGTCTGCTGCCGGCGGGCCGCAAAAACCAGACACCGTCATATAAATAGATGACGGCGTGCCGCATGGCTATAGACGCGTTTTTCAGCCGGATATCGCAAGACGCGGAACGGCCGATGCAAGTCGTATGATACAGCGGCAAAATCAAGAACTGCGGCATGCTGTCCGTTCTGCTCTGCAGCTCGGCTCGTCCCAGCGGTTTAAAGCGTGCCGAACGGCCGCCCCCTGTCTGCTGATCTTGCCGCAGGCGCAGAAAAAAGCCATGCACCGGCACGACACAGTGCTTCATATGCCAGCGCAATTCGGTCAAAGACAGCCGCAGCATCAGCCAGACGGTCAAAGCCATCAAAGCGGCGAATAGATAACGGAATAAATAGGCTACTTCTTGAACATGCATCGTATCACCGCCTTGACGATCTGTTCATTATTCAAAAACATCATCGTTCTGCCTGAACCGCAGCCGGTCAAATTAAAAACCCGCCGTTCGGACTGATGACCTGGCCGGTCATGAAAGAAGCCTGTTCCGAGGCGAGAAACAGGACCATATGGGCGATATCGGCTGTACTGCCGATCATGCCCAGCGGCGTCTGATCTTTAAGATTCTGCCTGGCTTCATCATCCAGCTCCGCGTTCATGTCGGTGTCGATAACACCCGGCGCGACACAGTTGACCTGGATGCCCGACTGGCCAAGCTCTTTGGCCAAAGCCTTGGTAAAACCGATAACGGCTGCTTTGGCGGCAGAATAGGCAACCTCGCAGGAAGCGCCGGTCAAGCCCCAGACCGATGAAATATTGATGATCCTGCCGGCTTTCATATGGATCATGTCCGGCAGGACGCTCTGGCAGCAATGGAAAACACCCTTGACATTGATGGCAAACATGCGGTCCCATTCCGCTTCGCTGACATCGGAGAAGAGCTTCTGCTGAGCTATGCCGGCATTATTGATCAAGATGCCGATCGGTCCGTAAGTCCGGCGGATCACGGCCACCATGGCATCAACCTGGCTTCGGTCGCTGACGTCGGCCTTTATGGCCAGCGCTTCGCAGCCGGCCGCTTTAAGCTCCTGAACCAGGTCTTCGGCAGCGGCGGCATGTTCATGATAATTGATCACGACACGATAGCCATCCAGCGCAAAACGGCGCGCTATTTCTCTGCCGATACCCCGCGAGGCACCGGTAACCAATACGACAGCTTTCATGAGGCGGGATTTCCTTTCATCTTCTGAATTTTATAGGCGGCGGCCAATAAAAGCCTGTCGCCGGCGAACCGCGAAAAAAAGTGCAGCACTTTTATCGTCCAGCCGGGGATGATGATCATTTTGCCTTGAGCCATTTTCTTCAAAGCATACGCAGCCACATCCGCGCTGCTCATGCCGTTGAATTTATAAGAAGCGCCGGCTCGCTTATTGAAACCGGTTTTTACAGGACCGGGACACAGAGCGCAGATTTTGACCTGGCTGTTCCGATGGCGCAGTTCTTCGTGGATCGCTTCCGTCAGCCGGAGGACGTACGCCTTGGACGCGTAATAGCCGGCAACCAGCGGCCCCGGCATAAAACCGCCGATGGAGGCCACATTAAGGATCGTGCCCCGATCGGCCTTGATGAAATCCTTTAAAAAAAGCTTGGTCAAAATATGGACCGCCCGGATATTCAAGTCGATCATATTGAGTTCGGTTTCTAAATCCGCCGCGGCAAATTCGCCATAACAGCCAAACCCCGCGTTATTGATCAAAATATCGATTCCGTCCGGCTTGACTTGCTCATAGAGCAGATAACAGGACTCGGCCTTTGACAGATCTAAAGCGTAGATTTCCACAGCGGTCGGCAGTTCTTGCCGCAAAAGCTCCAGCTGACTGCGGCCGCGCGCCACAAGAACAAGATCGTAGCCCATACGGCTTAGTATTTTGGCCATGTCGCGTCCGATACCTGAACTGGCGCCTGTTATCAAGGCCCGCATGTCTGTCTACCGCCCCATTTCCTGCACTTTTCTCCTATCATACCACTTATGCCGGAAATGAGCGACTACAACCGGCGTTTGCCCCCGCCCCCCTGACGCTTGCTTCCTCCGGCGTTTCCCGACGGATCGTCGCGGCGAAGCAAACGGCCGGCTAGAACTGCTTTAAATCGTTGTTGACAGAGTTTTTATCGAATCTCTTTCGACCATCTGCAATTTGGCACACACAAGCTGTTCTTCAGGCTTGTTCTCCTCGATCCAGCCGACCAGTGCTTCGACGGCCATAGCCGCCATATTCTTGCGGTCGACGCGGATGGTCGACAAAGCCGGCTCGACATAACGGGATAAGATAATATCGTCGATTCCGATCAATGAAATATCGTCCGGAATGTGCAATCCATGCTTTTTGATGCTGCGCATGGCGCCGATCGCGTAAATATCGCCGCTGCACAAAACAGCCGTCGGGTATATGTCGCCTTGTAAAATTTTGTCCATGGAATCGCCGGCCGTCTTTTCATCCTGCGCGCTCATCTGCATCCAGGACGCCGGTATAGCCAGATGATATTGCTCCAAAACCTGGCGGTAGCCTTTAAAGGTTTGCTGGCTGAAAAACTGGAATTTACCGCCGCTGATGTCGCTGCCGATATAGCCGATCTGCCGGTGGCCCTTGCTGATCAGATACTCCATGGCCATAACTGCGGCCGCCTGATAATCAAAAACGACGTGGCCGACGCCTGAAGAAGGAATATAATTGTCCAGAATAATAATCGGACAATCACAGCTGCTGATCTTGCTGACAATCTGCTGATCGAGATAACCCAGAACAATGATGCCGTCGACATCACGGGACCGGATGACTTTAGGGATCGTGACGGTATGGTCTTTTTCCATACGCGTAACACAATAGATAACATTATAATGCCGATCCTCACATTCCCGGATAAGCTGCGTATTCAATTCGGAATAAAAGGACTGGTCCAGCAGCGAGGAATCCTGATCCATCAGAACGGCGATGTTGCCGGTTCTGTTGAAGAGCAGCCGGCGTGAGCTCTCATTGGGCGTGAAGTCCATCTGCTTGACAATTTCGATGATACGGGCCCGGGTTTGTTCGCTGATACCCGGTTTGCCGTTGATGGCAAGCGACACGGC
>CAYRWC010000249.1:0-4667 GCA_964427795.1 uncultured Oscillospiraceae bacterium
TTTTCCGAGGCATCATACAAGGCGAACTGCGGCGGGCAATGCCCGAATGGGCGGCTATTTTGATCCAGGGCTTGATTTTTGCCTTGTTTCATATGCAGCCGATTCAAATCAGTTATGTCATCCTGCCCGGCATGCTGCTGGGAATCGCCTACGCCTGGACCGGTTCGCTCTGGGTGCCGGTCGTGATGCACATGGTGTTCAATTTTCTGGGCAGCGTTTTGCCGTCCTTGGTCGGTGATGATCAGGTTTTGAGCAACATCCTCGGCATAAGTGAAATGGCGTTTATCCTGGTTGGCGTTCTATCCTTCATTTATCTTTATCGTAATTACCGCAGCAAACAAGGAGCGGCAAAATTATCCGGCCTGTCCGGACATTATAACGGAGTGTGATTTTCTATGATTGTTAAAACCAACAACTTATCGATTCCGGTGGGGTATCAGGCCAAACTGGATATCCGGGAAACCGAGATCGCCATCAAGCTCTTGAAAGATCAGATGGAGATGCAGCTGGCCGACACATTAAACCTGGTTCGTGTGTCGGCGCCGCTGTTCGTCAGGCCGGAAACCGGCCTGAACGATAATCTTAACGGCGTGGAGCGGCCGGTTGATTTTGACATTCGTGATTTATCGGCTCATGTAGAAATTGTTCAGTCGCTGGCCAAGTGGAAGCGGCTGGCTTTGTCGCGTTATGGATTTGAACCCGGCGAAGGCCTGTATACCGATATGAATGCTATTCGGCGCGATGAGGAACTGGACAATCTGCATTCGGTTTATGTCGATCAATGGGATTGGGAAAAAATCATAACCCGAGATCAACGCAGCCTCGATTACCTGCAAGCGGCGGTCCGCGATATATTTTATTGCTTTAAACGGGCGGAAAACCATCTGTTGCGCCATTATCCCTGCCTGGATCGTAAACTGCCGGACAAAATATACTTTACGACATCACAAGAACTTGAAGACCGGTATCCGTCGTTAACGCCGAAGGAGCGGGAAGATGCTATATGCCAGGAGAAAAAAGCGGTCTTCATTGAACAAATCGGCGAAAAGCTGCGCGGCGGCGCTCCTCATGACGGGCGGGCTCCGGATTATGATGATTGGCAGCTGAACGGCGATATCCTGTTTTGGTATCCGACTCTGGAGCGCGCTTTTGAAGTATCTTCCATGGGCATACGGGTTGACGCCGCATCCATGCGCGATCAATTGAAAAAAGCCGGCTGCCAGGATCGGATGAAACTGGATTTCCATCAGCAGGTTCTGGAAGATAAGCTGCCTCTGACCATGGGCGGCGGCCTCGGCCAATCCCGTATCTGCATGTACTTTCTGGATAAAGCGCATATCGGCGAGGTACAGGCTTCGGTATGGCCGGAGAGCATGTTGGCGGATTGCCGAAGCCATCACATCGGCCTGTTGTAATGATCTGGCATAGAGTATGATGAGATTTGCAGCGACATCAAGCCGTATTCGTAAACGGACCTTTGTGGTAACCGGCTTGACGCTGCTTGCCGTAGCCTTGGTTGGCTGTCTCGTGGCGCTTTATGCCGTGACGACGCTCGGTCCGGCCGAGTTGATCCGGTTTTCTCTGGAGGAAAACCAGAACCGGTCGGCTATCACCGGCAGCGGGATATCGCTAAACGAGGCGGAATCTGCCAACCTACTGCGGGATACTTCATTTGAACCACTTGTTTTTCGTCAGTCCCTGACCATTTACAGCGGCGACGCCACAACGCTGACGGTATCGTCGGAAGAAGCCAGCGACGGCTTGTACGGCGACGGTTTTTTTGACCAGGCGTCCGCACGGGTTATGACCCGGACGGCAGACGGTCTGGTATTGAAGAAAAATGCTCATGTTTTGCATTTTGGCATCAATCGGGTCGGCGTATTTCAGCCGGTGAGTTTGCCGGGCGATGTTCCTGACGGCCTGGCTTTGCTTTCATTTGCCAGAAATGAGGATATGACTCTGGCGGTAGGCGAGCAGGGATTGATTGTCCGCAACGTAACCGGCCAGACACCGGAGATTGTGGAATCTGGCCTGACGGCTGATCTGACCGGCATATGCGCCGATTCGGGAGGATTTCTGGCTTGCAGCGCCGCCGGCGATTTATTGCGGTCGGCAAACGGGCAGACATGGTCCCGAATCTCATCTTTCAATCAATTGCCGCTGCGAGCTGTTGCTCAATCAGACCAGCAGATGGCGGCTGCCGTTGGCGACCGGGGAACTCTGGTTATCTGCCAGGACAATCGCGCCACTGTTTTGAATAAACTGACTCAGGCGGATTTGACCGATATCGCCTGGGGATTGAATACCTTTGTTGCCGTGGGCCGCGCCGGTACCATCCTTGTTTCCCGAACCGGGCTGCTCTGGCGGGAAATTGATTTAGGTACGCAGGCAAATTGGCTGGCTGTCGATTTCCGTGACGGACGCTTCACCTTAGCCGGCGATCAGGGCGCCGTTGCCGTCAGTGATGACGGGAGCACGTTCCAAATGCTCCACCAAGATCGTCAAACAACTTATGTCGATGTCGTCATGCTGTCCAAACAGCAGATGATCTTGCTCAGTGATGCCGGCAACTTTTATATTACCAACGACAGCGGAAATACCTGGCTTCAGTCCAGCATCGATACCGGCATGCACAGCCGGGTTATCGCTTTGGCAGGAAAAGACAAAATCCTCAGCGCCGATGAAAGCGGCAGCCTGGGGATCGCCCAGCTGGTCGCCGAGATTCAGCTGGACAGTCCGCTTAAAGAAGGCCAATATCAAGCCGGTGATTTATTGTTTCTGGAAAAATCCAGCACAACGGTGCCGGATACTTATCTGGCGGCAGCCGCGGGACAAACGGACAGCGGCGATCCCTGGACTCTGTGGGGATCGGGACTCAGCCAGCGGGCAGTCGGCGAAGCTTCTCCGGGTGGCGGCACGGCGTCGCTATTGCTGCAGGCGACCGGCGATAAAGACCATCCGGCTATTATTTCTCAAAAACTCGATACGGAACGACTTTTGTCTTATCGGCAAAACGAAATAATGCAGGTCGAATTATGGATGAAACAAAGCGATGTTGCCGACCGCCAGGTTCAGGCCTGGCTGAGCGGGCCGTTTTCTTCTGTGGGGACTACATTCGAGAATGTCGGCACCACATGGAAAAAATACAACTTTACCATCATTCTGCCCGCTGAAGGCAGCAGTTTGCAAAATCAGGAAGTCCGGTTGAATTTCGCCATCAGCAGCGGCTCGCTCTGGATAGATCGGGTCTTCTTCGGCAACGCCAAGGAAACTGCCAGCCTTTTTTCTCAGGAGCAGCAAGCGTTGGTTAAATCTATTCAGCCGCAGATCATCCGCTTGAATTTTTTGGGAATAGGCAGCAGTTCTGTACAAACAGAAAGCTGGGCTCTGCCGCTCGGCAATGATACACCTTCGCTGAATCAGGGTAAATGGGTTACCCAAACCGCTTCGTCTCTACATGCCGCCATGGAATTGACGCTGGATAGCGGCGCCAACCCCTGGCTGGTAGTCGATTCTAATACCAGCGAAGCCGAGTTGCTGAATTTGATTGAATATTTGGCCGGGCCGATATCGGAGCCTTATGGAAAACTGCGTCAGGAAATGGGATCGGTAATCCCCTGGACAGAGCAATTTGACCGTATTTTTATAGAAATTTGCGATAGCGGGCAAGTTTTTCAAGATGATAACCTGAAAGCGGATTTTGTCGATTTGATGATTCATACGATCAGCCAGTCGCCTTATTACCGCCAAATCAAGAGCCAGTTGATATTTATCGACGGCATGGCTTATCAAGACGGCGTCATGCTTTCATCTGCCGATTATCATGCCTCCGATCTGAGCGGCTTACTGTTGAACGACAGCCGGCTGGCGATCGATACGGCCTATCAGAATTACTTCGACTCAATACCCCGCAACCCGGAAAAATCAGGCCAAAGCTGGCCTGAACTGATCAGGTCGGCAAGCCTCCGGGTGAGCGGCACGCATCAGGCGACTGTAGCGGATTATGTCCAGTTATGCCTGCAAGACCTTGGACAGCAATCAGGCCTGGCCAATCTGCTGCTGCCGGAAATATCCGGCGCCGACCGGCAAACTGCTCTGTATTCTGCCGCGCATATAGCATCGCTTTGCGCTCAGGGATCCCCGTTGAAAGTAACAAAAATATCAACCGGAAAAACGACGGGCAGCACATCGGAGGGGACTGAACCGGAAGCGGGGGATGACGAGGAAATTCAAGCTTTCGGCTTCAGAACGGATCGCAGGATAGCTGTGGCGCTGACGAATGCTGCCGATCAAGTCGCAACCTGCCAATTATCGACCGATTTGCCGCTACAAAATGCTGTAATCGAAAAATATGACGCCGCGGGAACGTTGCTCGATCGGAATACCTTAAAGCGTAATGACAGCAAAATTACCGTTTTGCCCGGCGGAACAGTTCTTCTGATTAAGGATATCGGGGATTGATCCGTTTCTTCAAGGCGCTTCTCAGGATGCACGGCAGTTCTTGACACCTGCCATGCCAAACGATATAATAATCAAGCGCTCGGGTGGTTAGCTCAGCTGGTTAGAGTACTTGCTTGACATGCAAGGGGTCGTAGGTTCGAGTCCTATACTACCCACCAAACGAAGAGGTCTGAGACTGTTAGGTTTCAGACCTCTTTTCATTTTCA
>CAYRWC010000250.1:0-3195 GCA_964427795.1 uncultured Oscillospiraceae bacterium
CATGGCCCGGCGGCTGATCCTGGAAGGCGCCCGCGTGCAGGCGGTTTATGAAATTAAGCCTTACCCGAGCGGTTTGCCGCGCAACATCCGCCAGTGTCTGGATGATTTCGGCATCCCGCTGCACCTGAGCCATACGGTGACCCAAATCCGGGGCAAGAACCGTCTGGAGGGAATTACCGTCAGTCAGGTCGACGAACAAGGCCGTCCGGTCGCCGGAACGGAAGAGAACTTAGTTTGCGATACGCTGATTTTGTCGGTCGGTTTGATCCCGGAAAATGAACTCTCCCTGATGGCCGGCGTCACGCTGGATCCTCGCACCCGGGGGGCCGTCGTCGATCAGAATCTGCAAACAACCGTTCCGGGTATTTTTGCCGCCGGCAATGTCCTGCAAGTCCATGATCTGGCCGACGATGTTTCCCGTGAAGCCGAAAGGCTGGCCGAATCGATCGTCCGTTATTTGGCGCGTCCGGTACCCGACGCGGCGGCCATACCGATCGAAACCGATGAAAACATCGCGTATACGGTTCCCCAGAGGCTGAGCCGATATGAAGATTTCCAGTTGTCGCTTCGCGTCCGCAAGCCTGTCCGAAATTGCCTGATACAGGTGTATCGCCGGGATCGGTTATGTAAATCCATTCGGCTGCCCAAAGCGATTCCGGCTGAAATGATTCATATTCCGGTCGGCGTGTCCGAACTTACGGCAGCGGAACCGTGCGATGATCAGACGCCGATAAAGGTGGTGCTCGTTCATGAGCCATAAAGAAGAACAGAATATAACCTGCATTCTTTGTCCAAACGGCTGCGAGCTTTGCGTCTGTGCCGCGGACGGAACGCAGATAACCGTGACCGGAGCCAAATGCCGAAAAGGCCGGGCTTACGGCCGCCAGGAAATTCAAAATCCTCAGCGTTCATTAACGACATCGGCCGCTGTTGTTCATGGCGATTCGCCGTTGGTCAGCCTCCGCCTGACCCGGCCGGTTGCCAAGGATAAAATACCGGCGCTGATGTCTGAAATAAAGACCTGGCGGCTGGAAGCGCCCATTGCCATGGGCCAGATTCTTTGCGTTCATATTTTAGGTCTGGACAGCGATGTCGTTGCCACCGGATCTGTTGCCCGAAAGCCGGCCGACCTTTAACCAAGCCGTCGGTCATAATGAACTCGATCATGATGAACCAGGTATGAGAAGGGAGCTGACGATATGCCGAAGATTGTCGTTCTTGATGGCTATACAGAGAATCCGGGTGATTTATCCTGGGGCGGACTGGCGGCGCTCGGCCGGCTGACCGTTTATGACCGCACGCCTGCCGATCAGATCATCCCCCGCATCGGTCATGCCGAAATTGTATTAACCAATAAAACACCGCTCCGCGAGGAGACTTTTGCCGCTTGTCCGGACATCCGCTACGTCGGCGTTCTGGCAACCGGCTACAATATCGTCGATATCCAGGCTGCTGAGCGCCGCGGCATCACGGTTACCAATATTCCGGCGTACGGCACGGCCGCGGTCGCTCAATTTACCTTTGCCCTGCTGCTGGAAGTCTGCCACCATGCCGGCCACCACGCCGGTGAAGTCCGACGGGGACGCTGGTCTGCTTCGCCGGATTTTTGCTTCTGGGATTATCCGCTCATCGAATTGGCCGGGAAAACAATGGGATTGATCGGATATGGCCGGATCGGACGCGATGTCGCCCGGATAGCCACCGCTTTTCAATTGAAACCGATCGTCTGCACACGCCATCCGCTTCCGGACGAGTCCTGTCCGGTTGAGTTTGTCGATATGAAAACGCTATATGCCCGATCGGACATCATCAGCCTGCACTGCCCCTTAACGCCGGACACGCAGGGCCTTATCAACCGGAACAGCATCGCCCGGATGAAAGATGGCGTCATCCTGATCAATACGGCGCGGGGCCAGCTGGTTGCCGAACAGGATTTGCGGCTGGCTCTGGATAGCGGTAAAGTAGCCGCGTATGCCGCCGACGTCTTGTCCGCCGAACCGGCCGATCCCGCCAATCCGCTGCTTCAGGCTAAAAATTGCCTGCTGACGCCGCATATCGCCTGGGCTTCCCTGGAAAGCCGCCGACGTCTGATGAATACGGCTGTCGACAATCTGGCCCAATACCTGAAGGGCACGCCTGTCCATGTCGTTGTCCCGTCTGTTTAGTCCGGACGAATACCGCGCAGCAGCCGGATTTCATCGGCGTAACCTTCAACATCGTTCGGGGTCTCCAGGAAAAAGGGCAGATCGCGCAAAAGCGGGTGTGTGATGATCCGGGTGATTCCTTCCAGGCCCAATGCCCCCTGACCGATTTTTTCATGCCGGTCTTTATGGCTGCCGAAAGGATTTTTACTGTCGTTCAAATGGATGGCGTAAAGCCGGTCCAGACCGATCACGCGGTCAAATTCGGCTAAAACGCCGTCCAGATCGTGGATCAGATCATATCCGGCGTCATAGACATGACAGGTATCGAGGCAGACGCCCATATTGGCGCGCAAATCCACACGATCCAAAATCTGCCGCAGTTCCGTAAATTTACCGCCGACTTCGCTGCCTTTCCCGGACATGGTTTCCAGTAAAACGCGGGTTGTCTGCCCGGGTTTCATAATACTGTTCAAAAATTCCGCAATCAGGCCGATGCCGGTGTCGATGCCCTGGCCGACATGGCTGCCCGGATGAAAATTGTAGTAGTTGCCGGGCGTATGCTCCATGCGCAGCATATCGTCGGACATTACGGCATAAGCAAAATCCCTTGTCCGGCTTTCCGCCGAACAAGGATTCAACGTATAGGGCGCGTGAGCCATGATCGGTACAAAATGATTGGCGCCGGCTAAAGCCAGAAAATCGGCAATATCTTGTTCATCGAGATCCTTCGCCCTGCCGCCGCGAGGATTGCGTGTGAAAAATTGAAAGGTATCGGCGCCTATATCGAGCGCTTCGCGCCCCATATGCAGATATCCGTTAGCCGCCGACAAATGGCATCCCAGATGAAACATGATCCATCCTCCCTAGGATTAGAATTCCGGTAAAACATACCGTTATTATAACAAATAGTGACAGATGGCTGACGCGGATTTATCATAGAGGTATCGCTTCACATTGATTTATTCGGAATAAGAGGGGCACAGATCATGGAACAGATAACCAGACTGGATGACGGACTCTATCTTGTAACCGGCGGCGAGGTCAATGCCGG
>CAYRWC010000250.1:3228-4666 GCA_964427795.1 uncultured Oscillospiraceae bacterium
ATTGCAGCGAAGCCTGCACGCAGGAGCAATTAACCCAACAAGGGATGCAGCAGCTGGATGGTATTCTTGTTACACAGCACCGGCGCGCCCATACCGCGGCCGCCAGGCCCTGGCTGGCGCAGGGGGTTCCGCTTTATGCGTCGCAAGCTGAAGCCGAATTGCTGGAACAAGCCGGCTGCCTTCAGGAGTCCTATCTTTTCCGGTGGATGCGGTATAGCCGAATGCGCCCCGATCTTACGCTGCCTTTAGAAAACATTCCGGTCGCTCAGATTGTCGCCCCGGGATTTTCTCTGAATTGGCGCGGTATCCTGATCCAGGCTGTCGATGCCCGCGGAACCAGTTCGGGCGCCTTGGCCTGGCTGGTCGACATCAACAGCCGGAAATGGCTGTTTTGCGGCGCGGCAGCTATGGCCGGCGGCCGTTTGCATGACCTTTGGTCCTTGCAAAAAGGATTTGGCGCGATCCAGGATTATCACGGTATTCTCGGCGCGGCGCCCGATATCCGGTCTGCCTGGCAAAGATTCGGAGCGATCCGGCCGTTGGCTCTGGTGCCGTCGTACGGCCCTGTCGAGAATGATCCCGCCGGATGCTTACAAAAACTCGATCAGCGAATGGAACTACTGCAGAAAAGCATTGTTTATTCGTCGGCGCTAAACTATTATTTTCCTGATCTTTATCATCACTGGAATCCGGAATGGCCGCGGCTGCCTGCCGCCACCGTCTTGCCGCCGCCACCCTTTGTCGAATACGCCGGCTGCACATCTTTCATGATCCGCTCGCAAGACGGTTTCGGTTTTCTCATCGACTGCGGCAGCCAGGCTGTTGTCGATGACTTGGCCAGTCGGCGGCAATCCGGCCGTCTGGTTGATTTGGAAGGTGTCTGGATCACGCACATGCATTATGATCATACGGAGGGGCTCGTTCATTTTCCGCAAATCTTCTCTTGCCCGATCTTTGCCAGTGAATTAACAGCCGACGCTTTGCGTTATCCGGAACGTTATTTTCTTCCCTGCCAGTACCCGGCAGAGTTTCCGGTTACGGGTCTTCGGGACGGCTCGGTTTTCCGCTGGCGCGAATTTTCGCTGACGGCATTCGAGTATCCGGGCCAGACTCTGCATCACGACGCTCTGCTGGTCGAAGGCCACGGCGTCAAGGTTCTTTTTGTCGGAGATTCTTTTGCGCCCAACGGATTTGACGATTATTGCCCGCAAAACCGCGTTCTGCCCGGCAAGGGCCGCGGTTTGCGGCGCTGCCTGGATATCATCCGCCAGACGCGGCCGGATTATCTGATTAATCAGCACCAACAGCTGGCTTTTCATTTTACCGAAGCGGAAATCGATCATTTGGAAGAGCTGCTGATCGAACGCGAGCTGCTGATCGAACGGTTGACCGGCCGGGCGGCCGGCTGGGCGCTCGATGATGCCTGGCTGCGGGCATA
>CAYRWC010000251.1:0-4615 GCA_964427795.1 uncultured Oscillospiraceae bacterium
CGGCGTAAACCGGACGCTGCTGAACCGGCGGCTGTTGATAAGCCGGCGGCGGCGCATTATAGACCGGAGCAGCCGGGGCGGCCGGAGCCGCGGCATCAGCGATCATGGCGCCGCAACTCTCGCAGAACTTGGAGTCATCGGACGTTTGTTTACCACAGTTTGGACAGAACATAGATAACCCTCCCTCTCTTTATATAAAATGGCCGTTTACTTCTATCTGAAGTCATCCGCGTCAAGGACGGGGATGGCCGCAAACCATACAGAAATTACCGTTGTTCTCATGTCCGAAAGAGCAGACCCAGGTGCCGGGAGCCGTCTGAGCCGTGTCAGGAGCTGCCGTAACCGGAGCAGCGGCCGCGGCAGGAGCTGTTTCCGCTGCCGGAGCGGCTTGAGCGGCCTGCGGCTGATAGGCTGCCGGAGCGGCTTGAGCGGCCTGCGGCTGATAGGCTGCCGGAGCCTGGTAAGCAGGCTGGTACGGCTGAGCCGGCGCGACGGGAACCGCGGGCGCCGCTTGCGGGCGGATAATACCCAGGGTCTTGTCGACCAGCGGTCCGGCCATAGGCACTCCGGCATCCTGATTTTTCGCCAGCTTGAGCACAGCCAGCAGTGAAAAAACGAAATAAGCGACCAATAAAAGAAACTTTAAAACACTGAAAACCTGATTGATGGATGATACCGCCTGATAAGCGTTGAACTGGGCGAACAGCGCCAGAATAGCCGTCATAATCCAGCCGATCACGGTATAAGCGACCAAATAGGCCAGATTCAGGTAAATGGCCTGCAAGACCTGGCGGGTCAGCCACTGATCTTTTTCCAGGATCGCAGCATATGCCAGAAATAAAACCAGAACCAGTAAAGCGCCGATGGTTTGCGTGGAACTGAAAAAGCCAATGATGAACGCTAAAATTGCCAGTGCAGACAAACTAAGACCGAATTTGCCCAGATTCATAATCATCCCTCCGCTTCATGCGATCCATCCGGCTTTCCAAACACCGTTTTGCAGGTGAAAAGCCTTGATGTACATGAATTCAGACTATCATAATCTTTTGTTGAAATCAAACCCCATACAATCGAAAATCCGCTGTCCGGCAAGTTTTTTAAGGTTTTTGTCATTGACACAGTCAGTCCGGAAGCCAGGTCAAATGACAGATCGTGACGCCACAAATAAACAGCCGCCGGTATGCCGGCGCATGACGATAAACCTTGCTGCCGTCCGATGCCGCCTTATACCAACCGGCCATCCCGCAGCTTGATAATCTTGCCGGCATTCCGAAGAATTTTTACATCGTGTGTAACCACGACGATTGCCGCGTCCTGTGCTTGTCGGGTAATTAAGTGCATCGCCGTCATGGCGGTATTCATGTCCAGCGCGGCAGTCGGTTCGTCAGCGAAAATGATGCGCGGCTGATTAATCAATGCCCGCGCAACAGCCACCAGTTGGCGCTGTCCGACCGACAGGCTGCCGGGCAGGCTATCCGCCGGCAATCCGGGACATAATTCGTCCAGCATCGTCAACGCGCGCGTCTCGTCTTCCGGGGTCACATTGAAAAGCGGCAGCAATATGTTTTCCAACAAGGTCAGATGGTTGATCAAATAATGGCGCTGAAAGATAAAACCGACATACCGGCGTCGATAGTTCTCACGTTCCTCCGGGCTCCAGCCGGCGATATCCTGATCGCTGTAAAAAACCTTGCCTGTCGTTGGCCGCAAGAGTCCGGACAACACATAAAGCAGGGAGCTTTTACCGCTTCCGGATGGCCCAAGGACACCCGTCGTGTCGCCGATTCCAACGGTAAAATCCATACAGTCCAGGGCCGTAGCCGTCTGCCCCTGACGCGAGGTAAAGCATAAGGATATCCGGCGGGCTTCGATTTTCAGAGACGGATCCATACGCCTGTCCCCCATCAATTTTCCTGCTCCAGCAGGGTTATGGCTTCCAGGCCATTGAATGCCCGGGTTACGGCCATTGTCTCCGCAATCACCGAAACCAGCAGCACACAGGTGCTCATGAGCAAAGTCTGCGGATCCAGGAGCGGCAGAGGCGTTCCGATCGGGTTAAAGATCGCCAGATTAAGGCCCAGACAGATACCGATGGCCAAAATGATGGCCACGGCGGCCGTCGCCAGATTGATGACGCCTATTTCCAGCAGATTCATCTTCAGGATGGCTTGCCGGGTATAACCGATTATGTTTAATATGGCAAATTCCCGAGCCCGGTTCAAGTAGAACAGATAAGTTAAAAAGCCTGTGCACAGCGCGATGATGAGCAGCAAGGACAGATAAACCACATTCAGGATAATGCTGATTCGCCCCTTAGCTTCGGCTATATTATCGACGCTGGTCATATACGAACTGATTTCATTGCCGGTCAAGGGCAGATACTGGATGTAGCGGTTCAGTTCAGCTAATTCCCCGGACTTGGCATAAATCAAGATACCATATTCCTGAGGCGTATCGATCTGCACCCGCGCCTCCCAGGTTTCCAGCGGCGCGAATCCGCAAAGGGCCGGTCCGTCTATCAGTCCGGTGACTGTATATAAGCCGAGCAATTTCTCGCCCGGATCGGCCTCATTACCGATCTGATCACCAACGGTCAGCCCCTTGTTGGCCGCCATATCCTGATGCAGGACAATCTCATTCCGTCCGGGCTCCGGCAGCCGGCCTGCTATCAGTTCAAGGCCCATCCGGCCCATCAGCTCAACCAAATCAGCCTGATGCAGCAGATAAACTCGCACACCGACATGATCCAGAATACTGGTCATCTCCGTATAATCCAGGACACAGGGCACGATTTTCTCCGCATGCTCATTCTGCCGGATTTCCTCGATCAGATTCAGATCGATCGGATTAGCCCGAGCCTGAATACTGGTATAAACCTTGCGGGTTTCGACAAACGCCCGATATTCTACCGACAGATAAGAAGAAATAAAAACCTGGACAAGATAAAAGACAATCGTGCACAGGAGCACGGGAATAACCAGCAGCAGCAGCCGTTTCCGATTATGAACGTAATACTTCATCGATGTCAGCGGCTTCATGGACAATCCCCTCATCGGTCTCCGGTCTTGATTTTCACCACAACATTGTATCCAGGATCCGGCAGCGGCTCATCGGTTATCACCACAACGGGGATGACTGTTTCCCCGTTCACGACTTCGGCTCGATCCGATACGCTCAGGACTGTCCCCAGCCAGACTACGCTTTTGTCATAAAGCGGTGAAATCTGCACCTCGGCGCCCTCTTGCACGCCGGATATCAATTGTTCCTCAACATTGATTAGCAGGCGGACCGAATCCAGGGCAGCAAACTCGGCCAGCCGGCTGCCGGCCGCGATTTCCGTCAGGCTGTCCGGACGTTGACTAAGCAACAACGGCCGATCGCCGGACGTCAGAACGCCTTCGCTGTTGAAACTGCCGATCCCGCAGATCTTGCGGCCTTCGCAGATGTCATTTATTATAGTCGTTTTGTCGGTCAAGAGCAAAAGTTCAGCTTCGATCGCGTGAATCTTTTGCTGCAGATCCAGTTGTTGAATCTCCTGTGTTTCCAGAGAAATTTGCAGATCATTCCGGAGCTGCAGCAAGAGCGGCCGGGCTTTTCCGGTCAGGCGATTTTTGTCGGTGATTAAAGCGGTCAACGCCGGATATTGGCTCAGGCTGTCAATTTTTTCCAGATACGCCGCCAGCTCCGCCTCACGGCGCTCTCGTCCGGCTCGGGTGCCCGCTTCGGCCAGCCGGTTCAGCAAATCCAGCGCATGATCCAGATCAAAGGCTTGCAAGGCGGCCTGCAGCCGGGATATTCTTTGAGCGGCCAGGTCAAGCTGCAACCGGCAGCTGTCCTTCGCTGCCTGCTGTCCGGCCAAATCCTGATTAAGCCGGTCTCTCATTGACAGCAGCCGGTCCATATCGATTTTCAGGATGTCGGTTTGCGGCGGGACAGCCTGGCCGGCAACGGTGTACCAGGCGGCGACGCCGACATCCCATGGTAAGGTCAGAGACAAATAGTCGGCGCATTGAACGACGCCGAAAGCAGTAACATAGGTCATGCCGGTTGTTGTGTTCCGAGTCTCGGACGGCAAGGTATCCTGGGCGTCGCACCCGCCGGATCCCAGCAGCAAGGCCGCAAGCAAAACGATCATCAAAGCAGTCCCGAGGGCGGCCGGCCCGACCGCCTGAATTTGACAAGTTGCTCTTCTCATGGATTTTCCTCCTGTCGGCTATCCCGGACAATCTGCCCGTCACGGATGCGGATAATGCAATCACAACGGTCGGCAGCTTCCTGGGAATGCGTAACCATTACGGCGGTGACATGATCGTCCCGGCAGATTTCCGTCAAAAGGTTCAACACAGCCGCGCCATTTTCCGAGTCCAGATTGCCGGTCGGTTCATCCAGCAGCAGCAGGCCGGGATGATTGACCAAGGCTCGCGCAACCGCAACCCGCTGCTGTTCACCGCCGGACAACTGAGACGGGCGGTGATGCAGACGGTGGCCCAGGCCGACCCGATCCAGAATCGCCGTCACCTTCTGATCGCGACAGGTCGTATGGCAGCCAATCAGCAACGGCAACAAGGTATTTTCGAAAACCGTCAATCCGGCTACCAAATAAAAGGACTGAAAG
>CAYRWC010000252.1:0-4608 GCA_964427795.1 uncultured Oscillospiraceae bacterium
GCCCAAAAACTGGGACGGAAAATGGTTCAAACCGCACCCCACCGACTCCGTTCGCAATCTCACCAAGGCCGGAGCATTGATCGCCGCCGAGATCGATCGAGTGCTAAAAAAGATCGAGGGGGAATGAGATCATGATTATTTGCGATATCTGCCGCAAGGCTCCCGTCAAGACTGGACCGGGCAGTCACTTGTACCGCCTGAGCTATGCATTCAACCATCCAGACAATGGCTTCACCTTGCATTTCGTTAATGAGGATTCCAGCGACGCAAAATTTGCTGAACAGAATAGCGCGATTTGCGGAAACTGCCTTAAACGACTCGGTGTGGACAAGCTCCTTGCCGAGGACATCAAACGCAACCGAGAGCGGGAGCACCGGGCCCGCAAGTTTGATGACCGTCTCAGCATAATCCAGGCAAGCCCGCGTTCATTGCCGCCACCGGAGGATAATTGACCATGCTGGACAATAAGCAACTCGGGGCGATTCATATCGCTAAAAAGGAGGCAGAGCTGCTGGATCAGGAATACCGCAATCTGCTCCAGCAGGTGGCCGGAGTAGACAGTGCCAAGTACCTCAGCGACGAGGGCTATCAGGCCGTCATGCGCGCGATCCGCGACCGCCAGTATGCACGCCCGGCCGGACGGTCCAAATGTCCGCAGTCCCCTGCCGTGCGTAAGATATGGGCGCTCTGGCTGGGCAATAATCAAGGCCCCGGCCTGCGCCAGTTCCTTCCCGAGCGCGAACATTCCCTGGCTTATTTGCTGGGGATCGCCCGGCGGGCGGCGGAAGTGCCCCGCCTGGATAATCTGGCCGACCTGACCGGCAGTCAGGCCTATCGTGTAATCGAGGCGCTCAAGCTGCGCCTGGCCCAGGAGATCGCCCGGGCCAATACCAAGGTCCAACCGGATATACCGTTTTAAAAAAGGAGGTGCCAAGTGCCTAAAAAGTATAAAATAGGGGACTGGGGACTTGCCCGGCAGGATTTTCAGGCTGCTTTTGGCGTGTCGATTCAGCCGTTTTACGATGGCTTTGCAACTTTGATCAGCAAAAAAATATGTATTGACCTCTTTAAATTCGACGATTTTCTACATCGTCAATTTGGTGATTATGAAGATCGCGGACTGTCAATGTACGAGTTGGTTTACGCGGAATTCGGCGAACAGGCATCCATACTGCTTGGGGTATTAATATGATCTACGGTTACATTCGCGTCAGCACTGATAAACAGGACCTGGCCAACCAGCAGTTTGAGCTGGAGAAATTCGCCGCCGCCAACGGTTTCAATATTGACGGCTGGATCGATGAGACCATTTCAGGCGCGAAAGATTACCGCAAACGTGCCCTGTTCCCGCTGATGAAACGACTCAAGGCCGGGGATCGGATTGTCTGTGCGGAGCTATCGAGACTTGGACGCGAGCTGATGATGATCATGGAGATTCTGCGTTACTGCCTCGAACACGGCATCGAGATATGGACACATAAAGACAATTACCGCCTCGGCAACGACGTTCAAAGCAAGGTCCTGGCGTTCGCGTTCGGCCTTTCCGCCGAGATCGAACGAAACCTGATCTCACAGCGTACCAAGGAGGCGCTGGCGCGGAAGCGCGCGGAAGGCGTCATCCTGGGCCGTCCCAAGGGCAGTAAAAGCAGCCGGACAAAACTCACCGGCAAGGAGGATATCATCCGAGGCTGCTTGGCTGCCGGATTCAGTGTCAATGCCACCGCCCGCAAGGTAAAGGTACACCGTTTGACTCTCTCTAAATTCATCACCGACAATAATCTCAAGGAGGTGCCGCATGCCTAAAGTCAAATCTTATGCCGAAGAGTACACTGTCGCCGCCGAAATCGACGGGCTGTGGAAGTACATCCCAGCCAGCAAAATGGCCGAAGCATTGCCGGTGATCGGCCACGAGCTGGTAGCGATCAGCAAACAGATCGAGCGTCCCGTCCTGGACACGCTGTCGATCGTCTACAACTGCGTCCATGCTTACCACCAGGACGCAATCGACGAGTTCCAGCGCCGCCTCGACGCCGATCCCCAATACTTTGCCAAATACCGTTACGAGCCTCTGGGCTTCTAAGGAGATAACCATGAAAATATACATTGCAAGCAGTTGGAAAAATCCGCATCAGCCGGGAGTCGTCGAGGCTTTGCGATCCGCAGGACATGATGTTTACGACTTCCGCAATCCGCGCCCCGGCGATAATGGTTTCAGTTGGGCGGAGATTGATCCGCAATATGCGAGCTGGACGCTGCCGGATTATTGCGATGCGTTGAAACATCCACTGGCAGAAGGTGGCTTTAAGCAGGATTTCGAAGCTATGAGGCAGGCCGAGATATTCGTTGGCGTCGCGCCGTTCGGGCGGTCTGCGTCCATGGAAATGGGCTATGCGGCTGGTTCCGGAAAACTGTCGATCCTCTACATGCCGGAACCGCTCGGCGACTGGGAGCTCATGGTCAAAATGTTTGACCATATCTGTCTGACGCTGGACGAGGTCCTGACCATATTGGAGGCCCGCAAAAACTCCATGTGTTCCACATGCGCGCACTATTGTCCAGCAAATAATGATGACGATGATCCTAATTGGCACTCCCCAGAGTGGTGTTTTCATTTGGACGAAGAAATATCTGGAGATCATTCACGTTGTCAAAATTATCAATAAAAGGAGTTAGCCAATGACATAACAATATAACATTTTAAATAGATGAGCGGGAGAGATAAGAGACTGCAATCTCTGTTTCTCCCACAGCCTGGTGATTGTCGCACCAAAACCGTTTTTACCGCTCAAGATGGATCATATACGGTAATACCTTAAAACGGTTTGCGCAATCACCAGGCTTTTTTTATTTCAACTTTTTCAAATGAGGTATTCATGACAAATTCAATTCGTTCACCGTTCCCCTGGTTCGGCGGCAAAGGCGCGCCGAAGATCAAAGACGCCATCCTGCGCCTGCTGCCGCCCCATGAGCGCTATGTCGAGCCGTTCGGCGGCGGTGCGTCCATCCTGATCGCAAAGGAGCCGTGCAAAGTTGAGGTCTACAACGACGTCAACCGGGGCATGGTCAACTTCTTTCGCGTGATCGCCGACGCCGATTATTTTGGCAAGTTCATGGCCCGCGCCGCGCTGTTGCCGTACAGTCGTGAGATGTATGAGGAGTTCCTGCGCCCTGTGCGCCGCGATCCACGATCCCGTCGAGCAGGCCGTCCGATGGTATTACGTGGTTCGGCAGAGTTTTGCCGGGATTTTTGGCAGCTCGTGGGGGACCGGAGTCAGCACCTCACCCACCGATCGTTGGAGATCCAGTTTTGAAAATCTGCCGAAGGTCCATGCCCGCATCCAGCGAGTACAGATCGAGTGTTGCGATTGGCGTGACGCTCTCAAACGATTTTCCAGGCCCGGATACCTGGCGTATTGCGATCCGCCCTACGTGGCAGGCACGCGCAAGGCCGGAGGCTATGAGCATGAGCTAAAGGACCGCGACCACGAGGAGTTGATTCAAACGTTGTTGAGTTACGATGGGGCCGTCCTGTTGAGTGGTTATGATAGCCCTCTATATGCACCGCTTCGTGATGCAGGCTGGGACATGCAGACCATCGATGTTACCTGTGCCGCCGCCGGACGGACCCGCGTCAGCGGTCTCCAGGGCAAAGGACAAGTCAAAGCCCAGCAGCAGCGCACCGAGTGCATCTGGCGTAATCACGAGGCCATGCGCCGCCGACGCTGATCACCGCGCACACCACATCATTCAACCCGCCCTGGCCGTCAAACGCCGGGGCTTTTCATTTCCGCACACCGATCGCGCACACCGCCGAGTTTCGTTGAGTTGCCAATCGCGCACACCGGATTCCGTTCATTTTGCGTAAACCAGACCTTGACCAGATTTGAGGTGGATGGAGTTATATCGACCTGCGTTAACCAATCCTCATTCTATACATCCAATACCATTCAAAAAGTAAAAAATCCGAATACGGACTACCTGAAAAAATATCTTATTCGCTACAAGCAACTACCGCAGTATATGAAGATTGTCCGCGAAGTTGCTGAACAAAAGGATATACTGCTGGTCGATAATTTCGCTTATTGGAGCAACCATGCCAACAATCAGGAAATACTTGATTCATGGCTCGGCGAGACGATCCATCCGGGACCACACGGTCATCAGGAGATTGCTATCCTGTTGTTGAAAACCTTGGGCATGTATTCACCACAGAGTTACTGTTGTACACTGGCAGCCGGCGGAGTGAAACCGAATACTGAAACAACCTCCATTTCAGCAACGGCTCAAGAATAATTGACGGTATCGTCGAATGGCGACATATACCGGAATACAACAAATAAGAAAGGAAAATAATTAATGCCGGAAGCAGCAACGGGAATGATCCATATACCATGGATGGATTATTTGATCATCGGAATCTACATGGTACTGGTACTTGGCATAGGCGCATTTTTCTCGAAGAATGAAAAAAATGCCACGGCGTACCTGTTGGGCGGACGGAATATGCCGTTCCTGGCGATCGGACTTTCGTGCATGATGTCGCTGTTAAGCGCCATATCGATCGTCACGGTCCCCTGTGAAGTCTACAACCACGGGCTTAGTCTTTTC
>CAYRWC010000253.1:0-4508 GCA_964427795.1 uncultured Oscillospiraceae bacterium
TATTGAGGCGGGTAAAACCGGTTTGCTAAATTCATTATACTGAAATGTGATGAAGACCAGCTAATAATTGTCAATTACTAAACCAGGAAATTGGAAAAATATTCACGCCACCACTACTCTTGAAAAAGAGTATGGGAAATAAGCCTGACGATAACAATCAACAGGAATGAACCTAGAAAACTGAATATAGAAAGCTACAATTAAGCAGCTAAACGGGCAGCATGCTCTTGTGGATCACGCAGTTCAAAAGGCCTCTGGTCTCTGATGACGGCGTAAATAACGAACAGCAGCTTGTGCATGACGGCGACTAATGCGACCATTTTAGGCTTGCTCTGACATTTCTTCTGGTAAAAGGCCTGAAGATATGGATTATTGGGCTGTTTGGCCTTGTTGGTCCGAATGTTGGCGGAAGCGATGTGGAAAAGAGCTCGCCTGATCAGTCTGGAGCCGCGTTTGGAGATCTTGTTGCGTGACCCTTTGAAGTTGCCTGACTGCCTAACTGATGCATCCAGGCCGCTGAAGGCCGTCAGGGACTGCGCAGATTTGAACGAAGCAATGTCACCAAATTCAGCAGTAAGGGTTGCCGCGCTGATAAAGCCAATGCCTGTAATGGAATCCAACAAGTCGATGGACCTGGCCATAGCCGGCCGCTCACTTTTCCTGCTCTGCTCCACGAGAGCCTCCATGGCTTGCAGGGTCCTCTCCTGAACAATCTGCAAATCCTCGATCAAGGTGATTTCCGAGCGGATAATCATAGCCAGATGCTCTGAAGGGTCACCCAGTTCCAGCATCGTCTGAGCCGTTTTGTACAAGGATTCATACTTGAGTTGCGCTTTCTTCTGGCCCTTGTGGGACGTATGAGCGACCAGGTTAACCAGTATTGATTTGCGAGCATGCAGGATGGCTTTGGCAGATGGATAAGCTTTAAGGACAGCCAGGCCGGTTACCGAGGTGAGCTGGAAGAAATCCTGCTCAAACCCTAACAACACGCGGTCGACGAGGCTGCGCAGGCGTAGTTTGTGGGCTGATAATTCATCGGAAACGTCATAATACTGGCGGATCAGATCTTTGAGAGCAGCCCAGTCAGCCGTCGTAACAGCTGCCGTTCGCAGTGACTCCCCCTTAAGCCGGTAGAGCAGAGCCAGGCGTTTGGCATCCCATTTGTCATTCTTCACTTTCCTTACATCCAAATTTTTGATAGAATCAGATTGGATAGGATTGACGATAACAACGTCGATCTCACGCTGTGCAAGAGCGTGAAAAAGGATTTTGTGATAGTGGCCGGTGGATTCCATGATGACGATCGGACTGCATCCAAAGTCCTTTTCGCTTTTCTGGAGCAACTTCACAGCCTTTTCAATGTCCTGTGGCGAATTATGCCGGATGGTCAGAGAAGCCAAAACAGAGTTATCCGGGGCTAGCAAGCAGAACTCACTGAACTCTTTGGCCACATCGATACCGGCAACGGGTCTGATGGTATTCATGTTGACCTCCTAATAATAGATTTGGGTCCTTCGACATCCATCCCTACTCCCACAGGCTCACTACCTAGCGCGTGACACGAGGAGCCGGCCCAGCCGGCCTCTACCAGCCAAATCATGTATCCTGCCGGAATGGAATGACACTCTTCAAAACGGGTAATCGCCAGAGGCGTCCCTGGAGAATTAACATCTACTCTCCAGACCCGACTTAAGTATACAGGATGGATGTGGCAGAGGCCAAACTGAACCAATCAAGCTATCGTTGTAGCTTTTTGTATTCATAGTGGAAGATCCATTAAAAATCGTTTTTATGAGGCAGTTTTCTGCTGCCTGGTGGCTTTACTGGCCACAACTATATTGTACTAGGAGATATTTATTATGGCACTGTTTGGAAAGAAAAACAAAAATGAAAAAACATCCTCATGCTGCTGTGGCGGTAATTGTGATGCGGAAAGCATGACAAAAGCGGAAAGCGCAAAAACAGAAGGCGCAAGTGTAAAAGTTTTGGGCAGCGGCTGCGCTAAATGCAATCAGCTTGAAGCGGCGACAAAAGCCGCATTGGAGCAACTCGGGATGGATACGACGATTGACCATGTGACCGACTTCTCACAAATCGCGGCATATGGAGTCATGACAACACCTGCCCTCGTTATTGACGGAAAAGTGGTTTCCTTTGGTAAGGTTTTGAAAGCCGAGGAAGTAGTGAAGATTCTGCAAAAAGTCAGATAGAATTAGGAGGCTTTCATATGGAGAAAAGCAAAATTACAGGAATTGGTTTTTTTGAAAAATACCTGACAATATGGGTTGTACTTTGCATGGTTGTTGGAGTGTTGATCGGTAAATTCACACCAGCAATTCCTGCTTTTCTTGGGCGCTTTGAGTATGCCAATGTATCCATTCCAATTGCCATACTCATTTGGCTCATGATCTATCCCATGATGCTTAAGGTCGATTTTCAAAGCATAAAGAATGTGGGTAAAAACCCAAAAGGGCTATTCGTAACATGGGTGACAATGGACTTGTCAAGAAAAGTGCAGTATGAAAACACCCAAAAACGTTTTACGCGGTAACGGCAGGATTTCATCCGTAGTAGCAGTAGCGCTGTGAGCAAAGTGGTAAACTTGTTTTCCACTTTGCCATAGCCGGCCTGGAACGCAGCGTCTGGGTTATGCTGCCAGGATAAGCTGCCTTTTCCGATACACAAACGGGGGCCAGCCGCCCGGGTTTGATGTATAGATCCTCAACCGGTTGTAGTAGACCATGATATACCGGAAGATGACGGTTTTGACATAAGCTCTGGGATACCGTTCAGTCCTGAGCCGATACAGTTTCTCCTTCTTCAGCGTGGCAAAGAAGCTCTCCATCCTGGCGTTATCATAACAGCGGCCTGTGCCGCTCATGCTCTGAACCGCGCCGTATTTTGAAAGGATCCCCCGGAAAGCGCAGCTTGTAAACTGGCTGCCTCTGTCGCTATGAAAAATCATGCCGCGAGCATTTTGGGCTTTGCACGCATTCTCGAAAGCCTGTATGCAGAGTTCCTTCCGCATGTTGTCATCCATTGCAAGACCGACGATTTCTCCGTTAAAGCAATCCAATACCGCCGCTGCGTAGAGCTTTCCGTCGGAGCATTGTATTTCTGTTATGTCGGACAGCCATTTCTGATCCGGTGCATCGGCTGTGAAGTCACGTTGGATCAAATTTTCGCTCTTTTGAGCTTTCGCATCTTCGCGCGTTATGCCGTTGGGATGGCGCTTCGGTTTTTTCAGCAACCCGTTGTCCTTCATAAGCCGATAGACGGTGCTGTAGCTGACCAACTCGCCAGTCTGTATAAGAGCCAGATGCATACGCTGTGCGCCGTAGTTGTCGTTATCCTCGTGCTGACTCATAATTTCTTTTATCTTGACCAGAAGACGTTCCCGGAGCTTCGGCTTATCCGTATTCCTCAAACTGCGGTAGTATCCGGATTCGCTTACGCCCAATACCCTGCACAGCACCTTAACAGTCCATCGGTTCCGCCTGGCGTTGATATACTGATAAAGGCGGCTTGTCTTTACTTCTTCCGGTCTTTCGCGAAAAAACCAAGGGCATCCTTGAGTATTTCATTTGCCCGACGCAGCTCGGCGTTTTCTCGCTCAAGTTCAATTTCATGCACGCTTTTCCCGGCGTTCGTGTAGGCATGGCCGCTGCCGACATATGCCTTTTCTCCATGTTGTTTTCTTTGGCTGCGCCAGTCTGCCAAGGTGTAATACGGCACACCAAGCTGATCCGCCGCCTTCTTCACGCCAATATCATCTGACAGCCGTACCGCTTCTTCTTTGAATTGCTTATCATATGTGCTCATTGTCGCGCTCCCCTCATTTTTCTCTATTTTATCTTATTCGAGGGTGTTTCTCGACTGCATTTTTATCGTAGCACTCCACAAACTGGCTGATAAAGCCGTTTACTATGTTTGGTATTGCTTGGCTATTTTTCTTTGTGATTTTCAAAACCCTTATCCCTGCAGAGCTTGCGAAGGACTATCTTGCAGGTGCTATACTTCTTGGAGCTGCCCCCTGTACAGCAATGGTATTTGTATGGAGTCATCTGACAAAGGGCAACGCCGCATATACAGTGGTGCAGGTTGCAACCAATGACTTAATTATTCTTATTGCTTTTACACCGATTGTCGCGTTTCTGCTTGGGGTAGGCGGCGTATCTATTCCATGGGATACGCTGATTCTATCGGTAGTTTTGTTTGTTGTAATTCCTCTTGCAGGCGGAGTGATAACCCGGAACTATGTTACCAAGAAGCACGGTCTGGAATATTTTCAGAACCGCTTCATTCCGAAATTCGGAAATGTCACAATCGTCGGCCTTCTTTTAACCCTGGTTATCATTTTTTCATTCCAGGGCGATGTAATCCTGGATAACCCGCTGCACATAGCTCTGATCGCAATACCCCTGATTATACAGACATTCTTGATTTTCTTCATCGCTTATCTTGCAAGTAAGGCACTAAAGCTGCCGCATGATATCGCCGCACCGGCT
>CAYRWC010000254.1:0-4473 GCA_964427795.1 uncultured Oscillospiraceae bacterium
GCATTCGTGTTGCCAATCGTCAATTATGGCAAAATTGCAATAAACAATGATCGTTTATTTACAAGCCGTACACTTTTCCGCAACAAGTCGCCCCTTATAATTTCGTATAGTAATGAAGGCGACTGATAAGAGAGGAGATTAAATTAAGCGCATATGGATTTCTCCGGTAATCATCAAAACACCAATTTGTGGAAAAAAGCATGGCAGGGGAGAAACCGTCATTTGGCGGCGGCGATCGCTTTTACGCTCCTGGCTTTCGGCTTGTATCTTTACTGGGCTTCCATTTTACCTTTCGACGCGGCGCCTGACGAATCTATGCGTTATCAAATACCGCAGTATATTTACAATAACTGGCGGCTGCCGCATGGCGGCGATCCGGCGATCCGCAATGCTGCCTGGGGCATTTCATACGCTTTTACACCCATTCTGTCTTATATGGTCGGCGCGCTTTTCATGAAAATAACCAGCTTTTTTACCGCCGATGCGGCTGCACTGCTGCTTTCTGCCCGGCTGGTCAGCGTTCTGTGCAATACCGGAACGGTGATCGTGTGCTTCCTGATAGCCGGCAGGTTGTTTAAAGGCTTGTATCGTTGGCTGTTTGTCTGCTTTGTGGCATTTTTGCCGCAATTTATGTTTATCGGCGCTTATGTTAATAATGATTCGTTAGCCATTTTTTCAACGGCTCTGATCGTTTATGCCTGGATCAGGACCTTATCTTCAGGATGGGCGCGGCCGGACTGCGTCCTGTTGGCTGTCGGCGTATCGCTTTGTTCTTTGTCTTACTATAACGCTTATGGCTTTATCCTTTGCAGCATTTTGCTTTACCTGGCTGACCGTTTTCTCGCTTATAAAGCTTTGCGTTGTACGGCGAAAAGCCGGCCGGCCAGGGAGTTCTGGCGCGAAACAGGCTGCCGGGCCGGCTTGATGGCCGGACTGGTCTTGCTGCTGGCCGGATGGTGGTTTATCCACAATGCGGTGATCTACCAGGGCGATATTTTAGGCATGCGCACATCTGATTATTACGGAGAGTTGTACGGCGTCGGAGGTTGCAAACCGTCCTTGTCGAACTCGGCTTCTCATATGCACTGGTCTTTATGGCGGTTGCTGGTGACCGAGCAATGGCTCTGGAAATCCTATAAGAGTTACATTGGCTGTTTCGGCTATATGAATGTCTGGCTGGATAAACGGGTATATCTGTTTTTTACGCTCCTGTGGAGCCTGGCGCTTACCGGCTTGCTGTCGCTCACGCTGATCCATAAGGACCGGCGGCCGTTTGCGTCTATAACAAAGCAAGGCTTGTTTACCGGCGCTTTGCTGCTGGCGCTGCCGATCCCGTTTTTCTTGAGCCTTTATTATACATTTTTTAACAATCTGCAGCCGCAGGGACGGTATCTGCTGCCCATGATCATCCCGATGATGGCCTTTGTAACCAGAGGACTGCAACAGCTGATCGATCGGCTGTTTCCTAAAAAACAGGTTCAAACGGCCATCGGCTCGGTCATTTGCGCAGGTACTTTTGCTGTTGTAGTTTATTGCTACATCGGCGTTCTGCTGCCTAGATATGTTGGTTAATCAGCCGGAAGACAGAACCCGGCAAGAAGAGGCTATTCATGATAGATTTTAACAGACCGCCTTATTTTACCAGTGAATTGCAGTTTATCAAAGGAGCCATCGAGAGGCATCAGATCTGCGGCGACGGCTTTTATACGGCTCAGTGCACTCAATGGATATGCAGCCGCTTCAAAACTAATCATGCCTGTCTGACCACATCATGCACCCATGCTCTGGAAATGGCTGCTTTGTTACTGGAACTCCAGCCGGGCGATGAGATTATTATGCCTTCCTATACATTTGTTTCGACGGCCAATGCGTTTGTTCTGCATGGCGCGAAAATCGTTTTTACCGATATCAGGCCGGATACGATGAATCTCGATGAAACGCTGGTGGAGGATGCCATAACGGAACGGACCCGGGCGATTGTCCCGGTCCATTACGCCGGCGTCGGCTGCGAGATGGACACTTTGGCGGCGGTTGCCCGGCGGCACGGCCTCATCGTGGTGGAAGACGCCGCTCAGGGTGTTATGGCGGCTTATAAAGGGAAGGCGCTCGGTACGATCGGCGATATCGGCTGCTATAGTTTCCATGAAACCAAAAACTACAGCATGGGCGAGGGCGGCGCGCTGCTTTTACGTCATCCCGAGCTGGCCGAAAGAGCGGAGATTATCCGGCAAAAAGGCACCGATCGCAATAAGTTCCTGCGCGGTCAGGTTGATAAATATTCCTGGGTTGATTGCGGATCATCGTATTTGCCCAGCGACATCAACGCCGCCTTTTTGTGGGCGCAGCTGCTGCACGCGGACGAAATCAACCAGAACCGGCTGAGGAGCTGGCGCCGTTATGATGAACTGCTGCGGCCGCTGGCTGAACGGGGTTTGATCAGCCAGCCGGTCATACCGGCTCAATGTGATCATAATGCGCATATGTATTACATCAAGGTTAAAGATCTGGCAGAACGGACGGCTCTAATCGAATATTTGGCCGGCCGGGATATTCAGGCAGTTTTCCATTATGTGCCGCTGCACAGTTCACAGGCCGGAATTCATTATGGCCGGTTTCACGGCGAGGATCGCTGGACGACGCGCGAAAGTGAAAGATTGCTGCGGCTGCCCTTGTATTTTCATTTGAGCGAGCAAGATCAGGATGAAGTGATCGCCGCCGTACGGCGTTTTTTCCGTGTTTAACGGCCGGCAAGTTATACTTGGCGAGTTAAACGCGAAATATTGAATGAGATAAAGAAGGAATGCGGGAATGACTGAAAAAGTTGCGATTATCGGCGCCGGGATTTTCCAGAAGCCGCTCATAGAGAAAGCCGGGAGCATGGGCTATGAAACCCATGTCTTTGCCTGGGAAGACGGAGCGGCGGGCCGGGAAGCCGCCGATTATTTTTATCCGGTCAGCATTGTCGAGAAAGAGCAGATTCTGGCTTTGTGCCGCTCGTTCCGGCCGTCGGCCGTTGTCTCCATCGCCTCGGATCTGGCGGCGGTTACGGTTAACGAAGTGGCCTGCAGGCTGGGTTTGCCGTCCAACTCACCTGAATGCGTGAAAAAAACGACGAACAAGTATTTGATGCGCCGGGCTCTGCAAAGAGCCGGCATACCGGTGCCGGCTTTTGTTTTAGCCGATCAGGCCAATCTGACCGGCGGCGCCGCGGCATGGGGTTTGTCGTATCCGTTGATCGTCAAACCGACCGATCGTTCCGGCAGCCGCGGCATTGCGCTGGTGCATGACGACCTGGAACTGCGGCGGGCGGTCGTAACAGCCGCCGGATATTCTTTTCAAAAAAAGGCTATTGTCGAAACGGTGCTGGAGGGATCCGAGTACAGCTGCGAATGTATTACGGCTCATGGAGAACACCATCTGCTGGCTTTGACGCAGAAAATAACAACCGGGTCGCCTGATTTTATCGAAACAGGCCACCGGCAGCCGGCCGTCTTTACGGCGGCCCAAACAGATGAGATCGCGCAAACCTTATTTGCGGCATTTGACGCCTTGGAGATAACCTGCGGCGCTTCGCATGCCGAGTTTCGGATCGACAGCGCCGGTCGGATCCGGATCATCGAAATCGGCGCCCGGATGGGCGGCGATTGCATCGGATCTCATCTGGTGCCGCTGTCGACCGGATATGATTTTATGGGAATGGTTCTTGATGTCGCGGCCGGGAAGAAGCTGAATCTAAGGAGACAAACCGGCCTCAGAGCGTCGGCGGTCAATTTCATCATGAACCAAGCCGATCTGGAAAAAATGAACCGGATTATCGATGCCGCGCCGGAAGCCATGGTAGAAATCGGGCCGATCGAAATGAACGGCCGTCCGGTTATCGACAGCTCGAGCCGTTATGGCTACTACATCCTGGCAGCCAACGACGCCGGAGAAATGGCGCGGATTTTAGCTCTATGAAAAAAATACGCAACCTGATGATGCTTCAGTTGGCTGTCCTGATTTATACATTGGCCAGTGTCGCGGCTAAAACAGCTTCGGGATGCTCTTTCCTGTCCGGCGGTTTTATCTTATTTTATGGTTTGGAATTGGCGGCTTTAGGCATTTATGCGCTGTTATGGCAGCAAGTCATCAAAAAGCTTGATTTATCGACCGCTTATATCGGACGGGCCTTTTCCATTGTTTGGCTGATGTTGTGGGCTGTGCTTTTTTTCCAGGAAAGAGTCGGCTTGAATAATCTGATCGGCGCAGCTATTGTCATCGCCGGGATTGTGGTGGTGAATCAAGATGGTCTGGAATAGTTCGTCCTGGATTCTGGTCCTCTCGGTTGTCGTTGCGGCGGCGGCGCAGATCCTGTTGAAAAAGAGCGCCCGGCTGGCTCACGGTTCGCTGTGGCGGGAATATGTGAATAAAAAAGTAATCGGCGCCTATTTTTTGCTGTTCCTGTCAACAATCCTGACGATCCTGGCTTTTCGG
>CAYRWC010000255.1:0-3117 GCA_964427795.1 uncultured Oscillospiraceae bacterium
AACGGCCGCAGCAAAGACCTTCAAGGCCGTCCGCCAGAACAACGCTGATTTGTCCGTCCAGACCGGCGTTGTGGATATGGCAGGCCGCCCGTTCCAGCGGACCTGCCCGCAGATCGGCCGCGACAGCCTTTGCACAGCGGCCGTTCTGAATCAGCCAGATGGGCAGCCAGGCATGATCTGTTCCGATGTCAAACACGCATGCGCATGCCGGAACCAGATCAGCCACTGCCTGCAGCCGCGGAGATAAAACGACTGCCGTCGGAATATCGGCGTTTAGCGGCACGCTCTTAATCCAGATAATCTTTCAGTTTTTTACTGCGGCTGGGATGACGCATTTTACGCAGCGCCTTGGCTTCGATCTGGCGAATCCGTTCGCGGGTCACGTTGAATTCCTTGCCGACTTCTTCCAGCGTGCGGGTTCGGCCGTCATCGAGGCCGAAACGAAGGCGCAAAACCTTCTCTTCACGCGGCGTCAGGCCTTTCAGGACTTCCAGCAGCTGTTCTTTCAACAACGTGAAAGCCGCCTGATCTGCCGGCGACGGCGCATCGTCATCAGGTATAAAATCACCGAGATGACTGTCCTCTTCTTCGCCGATCGGCTTTTCCAGAGAAACCGGCTCCTGGGAAATCTTCATGATTTCGCGGACCTTTTCCACGGTCATGCCCATTTCCTGAGCCATTTCTTCAGCTTCCGGCTCGCGGCCCAGCTCCTGGATCAGCTGGCGCTGCACGCGGATCAGCTTATTGATGGTTTCCACCATATGCACCGGAATGCGGATGGTCCGCGCCTGATCGGCGATGGCTCGGGTTATGGCCTGACGAATCCACCAGGTGGCATAAGTGCTGAATTTATATCCTTTGGTGTAATCAAACTTGTCGACAGCTTTGATCAGGCCCAAGTTGCCTTCCTGGATCAGGTCCAGGAACTGCATGCCGCGGCCGACATACCGCTTGGCTATGCTGACAACCAGGCGCAGGTTGGCTTCGCAGAGGCGATGCTTGGCTTCTTCGTCGCCTTGCTGCATCCGCTGGGCCAGTTCCTTCTCTTCATCGCCCGTCAAAAGAGGTACTTTGCCGATTTCTTTCAGGTACATGCGAACCGGATCGTCGACGCCGACGCCCTCGATATTATTCAAGTCGATATCCGACTCGACCGGGACATCTTCTTCGACGACATTATCCGGAATGACCTCAATACCCATGGCCTCCAGCCGGTCCAAGACTTTTTCGGCCTGCTCGAGATCGATATCCGACGACTCGATGGCGCTCATGACATCCTTGTAGGAAATTTGGTTATTGGCGGCTCTGGCCTTGCCGACCAGTTCGCTGAGCAGACCGGTCTTTTTTTCTGTTGCCATGTTTTTTTCTCCCTTCATTTACGAGAAGCATTCATATATTTATCCAATGATACCCAATAAGATCAGCCGGTAAATTGCTTGAATTTCCGGGTCAATTCCAGATCAAGCTCCCGCAGCTTTTGCCGCAGACGTCCTTTTTCCGCTTCGGTTTCTGCTGTTTCGATGAGCCGCGGCAGCTGATTCTTCTGATCGAGCAGACGTTTCCTTCTTTGCCGCCATAATTGCTCGGCAGCTGCTTTCGACAGATCCTGCCGGCCGAATGTTTCTTCCAGACGCATGCTGACCCGCACCATCAGTTCGTGCAGCGGCTGCCGCCGGACGACCAGATCGCCGCTTAACTCAACCAATGCCGAAGCATCCAGTTTTTGTTCTGCGGCCCGGCTTAAAACGCGTCCGGCGAACTCCTGCATGACGCCCGGTGAAAAATCGTCAACGACGGGCTTAAGCTGTTCATATATCGTCGGATCCGCCGCCATCAAGCCGATCAGATAAAGTTCCTCGCGGCTGACCTGGGCATCCTGGCTCTCCGCCGGGCTCTCTGCAGGCAAACCGACGACCGGCGCCTTCCGGTGCGCGGGATCTGTCGGTTCGGTTTCCGGCTGCCGATATCGCCGCTCGATCTCCCGCATGACGGTATCCGGCGTCATATGCAGTTCTTCCGACAAACGTTTGCCATACAATTCGCGGACGATCGCATTGTCTTCATGAGCCAGCAACCGGCAAGCTTCTTCCTGATAAGCCAGAATATCCAGATTCTGTCCTTCCGTATGCGCCAGCTTGACGGTTAAAAGCTTATAATCCAGAAGCGGCAGGGCTTTCTCCAGTAAAGCGTGGAAACGTTCCGCGCCGTTACGCCGGATATATTCGTCCGGATCCTTGCCGTCGGGAATCATGAGAATCGTCACTTTCAAGCCTTTCTGGCGCAAAATGTCGAGGCTTCTCAAAATTGCCGCCTGACCGGCAGCATCGGCATCATAAGCGACGATAACTTCTTCCGTATACTTGCGCAGCAGCTGAGCCTGATTTTCCGTCAGCGCCGTGCCCAGCGAAGCGACGGTCTGGTCGACGCCGGCCTGGTGCATGGCGATGACGTCCATATAGCCTTCGACAATGACCAATTGCTTTTGATGGCTGCTTTTAGCCAGATTCAAGGCGTAAAGATGGCGGCCTTTCGTATATATCGGCGTTTCTGGCGAATTGATGTATTTGGGCAGGCTGTCGTCGAGAACACGGCCGCCGAAAGCAACCACCCGGCCCATGGCGTCAAAGATCGGAAACATCAGCCGATGCCGGAATAAATCATACAAGCCGCCGGATTTGCCGCGGCGAAAGAGGCCGGACTTGAGCAGCAAGTCCTGGTCAGTATAGCCGAGAGACGTCAAGTGCCGGTATAAAGCATCCCATTCGTCGACGGCATAACCCAGGCCGAAACGCCGGCAAGTCGCTTTGGTCAAAGCGCGTTTGAGTAAATAGGCCTGCGCCGGTTTTCCGGCGTCGCCGATCAGATTACGGTAGAAAAAGCGGGCTGCTTCCAGGCATATGTTCTGAAGATTCTTATTCATTTCACTGCGCTGCCGATAACCTTCGTCATCCGGTTCCGGCAGCGAGACGCCCGACCGTTCGGCCAAAATTTGAATGGCTTGGATATACGAGCATTTTTCAATATCCATAATGAAATGAATAACATCGCCGCCTTTATGGCAGCCAAAACAATAGTAGATCTGTTTTGCCGGTGAAACACTGAAGGAAGGCGTGTCTT
>CAYRWC010000255.1:3139-4446 GCA_964427795.1 uncultured Oscillospiraceae bacterium
AAAAAGTTGCTGCCGCTGCGCTTGTCCAGATGGACATACTGCTCAACGACCGCAACCAGTTCGCTGCGTGTCTTGATTTCTTCGATGACTTGTTCCGGTATCCTGTTGTTGATCCGTCCCGCCTCTTTCTCCGTGTAAAAATCGTGCCCTACTTTTATTATTCGACAAAAAAAAGATAATTCCTGCTCATATTTGAGAAAAAAGCAGGAAAAGTCATCATTCACATCGGATGAGCAAGCCGATTGCCGGAATCTGCCGCTGCCGAGTCCTGAATGTTCTGAGAATCTGGCGGGCGGATCTTTATTAAAGCAATTGATTGCCGTTGATAAACAGCTGAAAACTCAGTCCCAGAAAAGCCGCCGCTTTTCGGCACATCTTCATGCGGATCAGGAAAATTTCAAAATAATCCATTACCGCGCTGATATGCGTGTCGATTTCAATATTAAGCAACGCTGTTTTCGCCGCGGCATCGACGGTCAAGGTCGAAAGCGTCGCGGCATAATTAACCCGGTCGTGAATATCAAAGGTGCCGTGATCCCGGTTGGTGACCCGGGAACGGTGAACATCGGCCTTGTCCGAAAGGATCAACGCCGCAGCCACCGGATTGACCGGTACGCCGACTTCTTCATCGTGATTGGCTATAGCCATCATAATGGTAATCGCTTCATCGCAGGGCATATCATGACGGCGCAAAAAATCATAGGCCAGAACGGCACCCGTCTGGGCGTGATTGGTCCGGTTGACCGCATTGCCGATATCATGGAGATAGCCGGCAATCCGGCCCAATTCGATCATGCGGTCTTCATATTGCAGATGAGAAAGAATATCGCCGCATTTATTGGAAACCAACCGGCAATGGCGAAATGAATGCTCGGTATAGCCCAGGGTCGTCATCTGCAGAGCCGACGCTTCCAGCAGCTGTTTTACTTCGGAATCCTTCAAAACGTCTTTGATCGATAATACTCCCATCAGCGTTTCCTCTCCGTTATATTTTCTGAGCAGCGGCATACTCGGCTGCCAGACGGGCATAATGAACGGCATGAGCCTGATTATGCCGGACCGTTTCTTCGGGCAGATCCTTTTTAAAAACCGCCGGGTTGCCGGCGAATAAAGCGCGTGACGGCACCACCGTGCCGGACTTTATGACGGCGCCGGCGGCGATGATGCTGCCGGTACCGATCCGTGCGCCGTCAAGAATGACGGCACCCATGCCGATCAAAACATCGTCTTCGACCACGCAGGCATGAACGACTGCATTATGGCCGATCGTTACGCCGTCACCGATCGTCACCCGGTCATGGATCGTC
>CAYRWC010000256.1:0-4444 GCA_964427795.1 uncultured Oscillospiraceae bacterium
ACGATTTCGTGGTCGAACTGCGTGTCCCGGCCTAACAGCAGCTGCCGTTTAGCGCTTTCCAGATCCAGGCGCGGCCGGTACTGGCGGTCCGAGGTCATGGCGTCAAAGGCGTCGACTATCGCGATCAAACGGGATAAAAACGGGATCTGCGAGCCTTTCAGGCCTTGAGGGTATCCTGTTCCGTCGATTCTTTCATGATGCGATAAAATAACCGGGACCACATTCTGAAACATCGATATGGCGGATAAGATCTGGGCGCCTTTGACCGGATGCTTTTTGATCTCATTATATTCATTAGGGCTCAGTTTGGTGGATTTCGTCAGAATATCATCTGCCGTGCCGATCTTGCCCACATCGTGGAAAACACCGCAAACCCGCAGCAATTCGATATCAGCTGCCGGAAGCTTCATCGCGTGGCCAAGGGTTACCGCATAATAGGACACACGATCAGAGTGGCCGCGCGTATAAATATCTTTTGCGTCAACCATGATCCGTAAAGCTTCTATGGTATCCATATAACGGATTCTCAGCTGTTCATAAGTCTTGTTGAGCTCTTCATTTTTCATATTGACCAACGAATGAAGGAAAGCATTGCTCAACGATGACGATGCTTGATTGGCATAGATTTCCAAAAGTTTCAGCCCTTGTTCCATCAGATTGCTGCCATAATCGATTCCTTCGACATAAATGACGCCAATCGATTGCAGAAGCTCATTGTTCAGCGGCAAGATAACACCCTCGTCAGTCAGAACCATTTCATTGGTCATACGGGCATGTCCGATATGTTCCATCAATTCCGGATGAAGCAGATCAAGAAACGACTCGATATCGGTCTTGAATTTGCCGATGCCGCGGAATATGCTCTTTTTATCGGCATGAATTCCAGTTACATCATCCACCAGAATAAACGCGTTTTTACTATTCACCAACGGCATGATTTCAACCAGAATTTCTTCGAGGATCGTGCCTAAAGGCTGCAGCTGATAGATTTTAGGTACAGCCTGCAGGATTTTGTTCAAGCCTTCCTGAAATTTCTTGATCGTTTTCAGCATAGAGATAGACTTGATACCCGATTCGACCAGCAGAATCAGCTGATCGAATTTATCGCTTTTCTCACAATAACCTTGTATATCCAGGGCTTTGATGGTTGTCAGAGGCGGCGCCATGTCGCGATGTCCGGTTAGCAGCAGAATGTAGATCTCTTTATTAAATCGGCGCAGACGTTCGACGACTTCATCGCCATGCAGCGGCGACATCAGATAATCAAGGATCAAGAGATCAAAATGTTCTTCCTTAATTCTTTCCAACGCTTGTAACGGATTGGTTTCACCGACACAGTCGTAACCGTTTCGATTTAGAACGATGGCTAATGATTCAATGATGCCAATTTCATCGTCTACAACGATGATCCGGTATTCTGATGTCTTTTTCGGTTGCTTCTTTCTCATACTAACCCCTAAGCCAGGTCACATTTTGTCATAGAATACGTCCGCTGCTCAGCCGGCCGCTTATCATCATCGCCGTCCGGTAAAGCAAGAAAACGATGCAAACGCAAGAATATGGGGCTGCGCTTGCATATTCTCATTGTATACTAACTTTGTCGTTTCAGATATACCTGAAATGCGGTCAAGCGGCAGGAATCGAAATAAAAAAGGTCGTTCCCTTACTTTCTTCAGATATAAACCACATATTACCGCTGAACTTGCCTTTAATCGTGGCATAAGACATATACAAACCGAGTCCGGTGCCGTCCTTGCCTTTGGTTGTCACCATTTCTTTAAATAGTTTTTCCTGAATGGCTGCCGGAATGCCTTTGCCGTAATCCTGCAAAGAAAAAACAATTTGCGTATCGATTTTTCTGATCGTCAGAATAATTTCGCCGGTTTTTCCGGCATAGGCATGAACCGCGTTGATAATCAAATTGTCGAAGATCTGCACCAGACTGTTGACATCGCCTTTTATCCCGATCGTCGCATCTGTTTCGTAGATGATCTGCAGCCGGCAATGGAAACGGTTCAATTCATGTTTCATCAGTAAATCGACTCGTCTGGTCAATTCGTCCAGGGTAAAGGTCATGTCGGAGGACGAGTTGAATTGAGCGGCCTGGCCTTTGACCGTCGATATAATATCCGACATATACGAACAATACGGCTTGATTTTTTTGATCCATTCATCCATCTCGTCTGCTATTTCCCGATGGTCATCATCCGTCACAGATTCATCGCCGATGGAGTCTTTATATTCGTCAATCAGATCTTTAAGCGCTTCAATGCCGCCGGAGATCGACATGATCGGTGTTTTCAGATTATGGGCAATGCCGCCGATCATTTGCCCCAAAGAAGCCAGCTGCTCCTTTTCCATGAGCATCTCGTAGTTTTTTTGAATCGTTTCCAGAGCATTTTTGACCTGGGTAATATCTTTCAGTAAAATAATTGTGCTCAAGTAGATGTTCTGCCGATATAACGTTGTTATTTCAATCGTAAAGAACTTCTCTTCATCTTTAATGATAATACTCTTTTCAAAACTCGTCGATTCGTGTTTGGCAACCGCGTCCCGCAAAGCGATCATCAGCTCGGTTATCTCCTTGCTGAGGCTCTGGTCTGAACAATACTGTTCCAAGCTGGCTTTCCGGTTTATCTTCAGTAAACTGCCAAACGTGTCGGCGAAAGTTTTATTGTAATCGATAATTTTATGTTCCTTATCAACGACGAGGAAACTGTCGGAAATATGATCGACAATATTCTGCATCGCCACCGGAACAATACCCAGAAAATCGTATTTGATGATGGCAAAATAGAAGAGCAGAAAAGTAAAGAAAAAAGCAATAACGTTCGTATGAAAATAACCGTCGATGACTTGCGCCGTCAGGAGGAAATTATAGCCAAACGATATGACAATGCCTAAAGCAATAAAGAAAGACTGTCTGGAAAAGAAGCCGGCGTTCTTTACAGAGAAATAAATCAGCTGGCCCATGCCGGCGGCAATGCAGATATAAGAATATATCGTATGATAAATAAAGTAGCTGCCCAAAGCTTTTGCCTGAGTCAGGTCCTTATATTCAATATAACGATAAAATAAGTGATGCCGGTCGTTGGTAAAAAGCAATATGATCGATATCAGCGGCACAATCAGGATCAGACAATGCTTCCAGGTAAGTTTTATTTTTGTCTTCGCAAAAACAAGGCCCAGATAAAAGATAGCGACCGGCGTCAGGATCAATCCGACATAAGCAAGATTCACCGCCCAATGCCGGGTTTCCCGGCCCATCAGAAAATCATATTCCAGGATAAGCGAACCGGAAGCCCATAAAAACAAAGTCGTCATCAGAATCATAAAGACGTAATGAATCTGATTTTTACTGCGCATTCTGGCAACAACAAAAAAGATGAAGGAGATGAAAACTATCGACAGGACGACCAGTGAGAAGCTGGCATTATTAAATGGCATCGTTCACATCTCCTTTATTCCAGTCCGGTTAGTATCAAGGCTACTTCCTCGGCGTTTGTTTTGATAAAGTAATGCTTGGCGTCCTTGATGGTATAGAGCTTAACCCGTATCGCGTATTGAGCCCAGCGCTTATAGCGGACTTGATAATGCCGGGTCATCAAGTCTTTATCGCCGACAATGCAGCGGATCGGCACCGATAATTTCTCTTGATAAATATAAGGAGCGCGGCGGAAATAACGATAATAATTCCTCACATCATGCCGGAATGATTTAATCATCACATCCCTGTATTCTTTCTGGACCTTCATTTTCGGCAAGCCTATCCTGCCGAGAAAATGCAGGATATTCCGATCAGAAATCAGCTTCCAGGGATCAAACTGCTTGCTCAGCAGCGGAAGCTTGGCCGGCGGCATAATGGCGCCGAGAAAAACAGCTTTCATGGCGACTTTGTCGCGCTGCAGTAAATTAGCGGTCGCCAGGGTCAGAGCGCTGCCGACACAGTGGCCATATAAGATGATCTCCCCTTCGACAGTCGCCTTGATTTCTTCAACAAGTTCGGCAGCTATAGTCTCGTTCGATTGGAGACTGCTCTCGCCGCCCCAATCGTGTCCCGGCAGGTTTACGGTATACACACAATATTGATTCGCGTGATTTTGAACAGCGTCGGCCAGATCCTTATAAATCGTCCCGCTGCCGCCGCCGTAAGGGAAACAGATAATGCTGCGGTACGGTGAAACCGTTTGCCCGGATAGTTTCAGCAAGTACTTATTGCTTGATCCCGTTTTTTCTTTCTGCTGCAAAGCCGCCGCCAGATCCCCGACCGTCGGATGGTTGTAAAGGTCGGCAAACGTTGCCTGATGGCCGATCATCGAGACAACCATAACCGCATTCAGCGAATCGCCGCCAATCTGGAAAAAATTGTCGTTGATGCCGATTCTGTTGATTCCCAGAACCTGGCGCCAGACGCGGGCGATCGTTTCCTGAGCCTCATTCTGCG
>CAYRWC010000257.1:0-4422 GCA_964427795.1 uncultured Oscillospiraceae bacterium
GTTCTTGTAGTTTGACCGCTCTTAGCAATACTAACGCTAAGCGGTTTGTTGAAGCTGTTGTAAGCGCCATAGGTCGTTACGGTACCGTCGGCGGCCGTGACGGTCTTGATATTGCCGTTTTCGTAGGTACAGCTTGTGCTAACCGTCGTGGGTGAACTGCCGCCATTAACCGTGTTTTGGTAATTGATTCCGGTTACCTGGAAATCCGAGTTATAGGTGTAGTTGACGCTGTGTCCAAGCGGATCGGTTTTTTTCGTCACCAAGCCGTTTACGTTGTATTCATAAGTATCAACAGCATCATATTTGCTGGTAACGCTGGTTCTGATCGGATTCCCGCCGGCATCGAGCGTATAACCAAACTGATAGGTATCCTCGATCGCATCGGTGACGCAGGAAATCCTGCCGGATGATTCGTAGCTGATATTGGTTTCTGTTGCCTTCGGATCGCTGATACAGATCAGTTCCCCTGTTGTCGGACTGTATGTGAAGGTCTCTTCGTAGGTCACATTACCTTCAAGCGTCGTTTTTGCCTTCGTCAGTTTATCAAAGCTTGCGTCATACTCATAGTTATAGGTAACGCTGACCGGATTGGTTGCCGTATCTTCCGTCCAGGTAACGCTTTTTACCATGTCCGGATGCTCATTGATATAAATATAGTCAGGATCTGTGATCTGAACAATTTGCTGGTTCTTATCGATAACATAGTAAGTAAATGTGATTTTGTCCCCGACCGTATTTTCAACTTCGTACAGGTTTCCCCGGCTGTCGTAGGAGAACGTTAACGCATTGTTGTTCTGATCTGTAAACTGCTTGAGTTGCATGCTTTGCGCGTCAAAATGATAGGTGATATTATCTCTGCGTTTGATTTGATATTCATTCAGTCCGGTGTTCCTGGTCAGGGTCATGAATGTACCCTGAGCGCTGCTGTAAGTCCCTTCTCCGGTTTTCGCAAATTGATGGAAACTGCCGTCTCCGTCTTTCAGGATCATGCCGGTCTCGACACCTTCGGCATCATAGGCTTTCATCAGGCAGGTGTTCAAACTGAAATCCCAGCCATTACCCATGGGTGTTTTTGTGCAAGCCTGACTGTTGTAGGTTCTGCGCATGACAATTGCCATAAAGGGATCCTGAAGAATCATATCGGAAGTGATATAGGAGAGATTGCCGTTCGAGACATTGACATAGCCCGTCCCGCTGCCCGTGTTGAAGCCGGAATAACTCCAGTAGTTCTGCAGGCCAAGCCGTTTATTGATTTCTCCTTCTGAAACGACCTTCGCACACGGCTCATTGGATGGCAGGCTCTCTCTTGCATGTCCGCCGATCTGCTTTACAGCGGTTACTTTGTAATAGAATGTTTGCCCGTAATTGAGGTTATAATCGCTCCAGCTGTTTCCCGTGATGCCGCCGGCCGCCAATGTAGTTTCCGACGGAACAAAATACGGCGTTTCACTGTTTCACGGTCGCGTCGCCGTTAGTCCTTGCCCGGCGCAGGAAAAAGTGTTAAGATATGCAAAACGTTTTGTATCAGGAAATGAGGGATCCGTCATGGGCTCATTAACCATTAAAGATATTGCCAAAATGGCCGGCGTTTCACCGACTGTCGTTTCCTTTGTCATCAACGAAAAAAAAGGCGTCAGCCCGTCGACTCGTGAAAAAGTGCTGAAAATCGTTGAACAGATGCAGTTTAAACCCAGCATCAGTTCCCGTCGGCTGATCATGAAGAAGAGCTTCAATATCGGCATCGTCATGGCTAACGATTCTTCACCGTTCAGCAATCTTTTTTATTTCGAAATTGCCCGCGGGCTGTTGGAGCGGAGCAAAGTCTACGGTTATAATGTCATTTTTACCGATATCCGGCAAAGCGGGAAGGATCTGCAATTGCCGGGGATCATCGAGAATCAGGATACGGACGGGATCATTTTCTTTCAGGACGCCCAGAGTTCTTTCTTGCAGGATATTGAAAGCCGCGGCATTCCCTGCGTCGTCATCGACGCGCATCCGGATCAGGAAGAATTCGCTATGATCAAGGTCGATTATGAATGCGCCGCTCGCGCCGCCACCGAATTTTTGATCAGCTATGGCCACCAGCATATCGCTTTTATCAGTTCCAGTTTCGTACCGAATTTTTATACTCAGGTGTTTAACGGTTACCGGCAGGCTATGTCCCGTCACGGCTTGGCGATTCCTTCCGGCTGGATCCAGATGGACGCGGTCGAGGAACAATCGGCTTATACCTGCATGGAACGGATTCTCCAGTCCGGCGAGATGCCGACGGCTGTTTTCTGCGCCACCGACCTGTTCGCGATCAGCGCGATGAAATGCGCCCGCGCCCATGGGATGCGGATTCCGGAGGATCTGTCTTTTATCGGGATTGACGATATTTTGCTCTCTCAATATATTGAGCCGGCTTTGACAACCGTTCGGATCGATAAAGCGGATATGGGCGGACAGGCCATGGATATGATTATCCGCCGCATCAACGGCGAAAAGCCGGAGAGTCTGACCGTCGTCTCCGATCATCTGATCATCCGCGATTCTGTCCGCAATTTTAAGGAGGCCTGATAACTTTGATAACCCGTGATGAACGATCATACCGAGGCTGGCCGCAGGTGCTTCGTTTGGCCAACGATCAGGTCGAGCTGCTTATGCCGGCGGCGTTTGGCCCCCGCGTCCTTCATTTCAGCTATCTGGGCGAGCCTAATCTTTTTTACGAATCAACAGAAGACAACGGCCGGACCGGCGGAGATCAATGGCACATTTATGGCGGACACCGGCTGTGGCACAGTCCGGAACAGATGGGCCGGACCTATGGGCCGGACAACAATCCGGTCGATGTCCGCGAAATCGAGAACGGTTTAGTTCTGACTCAGGCTGAAGAACCGGCTACCCGCCTGCAGAAAAGCTTAGCTGTTATTCTGGAGCCGTCCGGCAGCCGGGTCGAGGTCATCCACCGTATCAGGAATTGCGGTTTGTGGCCGGTTATGCTTTCTGCCTGGGCGATTTCGGCCATGGCGCCCGGCGGCTGTTCCATAGTCCGGCCGCGGCCGCATCAGGCCGAGGATCCCTGTCTGCCGAATTTGGGTTTAAGCTTTTGGCCTCATACGCTTTTAGGAGATCCGCGCTTCATCTGCGACAGCGAGCTGATCCGGCTGCGCCAAGACACCGGTATACAGAGGCCCTTCAAAGTCGGCCTTTGCTGCGATGCCCGGTGGGTTGCCTATCAGAATCAAGGTTATATCTTCATCAAACAATACGGCCGGCAGCAGGATCTTCCGTATCCGGATCATGGTTCGTCGATAGAATTATATACCTGCGGTCAGTTTTCAGAAATCGAGACCCTGGGACCGCTGCAGAATCTGGCGCCCGGCGCGGCAACCGAGCATCGGGAAACCTGGCAGATCTGGAAAACGGCCGGATCCGGCACCCGGCCGGAGGATGTGGATGCCGAAACCATCGACAGGCTGAAAGCGCTGGATCGCTGAACGGCGCCGTTTATTTGGCCTTGCTGCGCAACATCAGTTCCTCCAGCATTTCCAGCTGGATTTGCTGGGTTTCCAGTAAATTCTGCCATTGCTGGTTGATCATGTGGTCAAGCTTTTCGTTCAGGTGGCGGATTTCCAATTCGGCTTTCAAGTTGACCTTATAATCATGTTCGGAACGCAGACGGTCTTTCGCTTCCTGGCGGTTCTGGCTCATCATGATGATCGGCGCCTGGATCGCCGCCAGGCATGATAATAATAGATTCAGCAGAATAAAAGGATAGGGATCAAAGACTTTATAGATAAGGGCCAGAGAATTGATAACAATCCAAATCAGAATGATCGAACTGAATATAATTATAAATTTCCAGCTGCCGCCAAACGTGGCGACCTTGTCGGCCACACGAGCGCCGATATCCAGCCGACTCTCAAATTCATTATTGATATTTTGCGACAAGAGCTCCTGTTCGGAAAGGCTGTGAGCAACTTCGCTTTCCAGTTCAGATAATTCGCCGCGTTCATGTGTTAAAATTTCTTTGATATGCTCCGTCCGGTAATGATTCAAATCGGCATAACAGATGAATCCGTTTTCGGACCAATCCGGATTTTCTTCCTTAATTGTCTGTGTTACCGATTGAGCAATCGACCGCGCCGGGATCAGTTCAGTTTCATTCATGAATTTATGACAAATCTGGCAGATCTGCTTCGGTTGAATCGTTCTGGACATAATGATTTCCTCCTCTATGATAACCATGATGATCTTGGGTCGGCCTTCCATGGCGCTTGATTTTAATATAATCGTTTTTTAAGCAATGATAAAGGGCCTTCGCCATTTAGGCCGGTAATAATAGACAAGCGATGCAATTTGGCCGAGAATGCGGTAAAATGATCTCGAATATTCTGTATTGGGCTGCACACAAGGAGGAAATCATCATGTCTTTAT
>CAYRWC010000258.1:0-4421 GCA_964427795.1 uncultured Oscillospiraceae bacterium
CGAAGAATATAAACGCTTGGCCGACCAGGCGGAAGGTATCCAATTCAGCCATACCCTGGATGAGCAAATCGGCGGGCAGCTGAAAGCCGGCTTTTGCCTGACCGACATTTTTGAAGACCGCGACCGGGAAGGCTGCGGCATTCTGCGCGAATATGCGCCGCAGTATTTTTCAACCAGAGCTTATAAAAAGTAAACAATGGCAAGAAACGGTTATGGCAAGAAACGGCTATTTATATTATTTTATGTCATGCAATCGATTGTGCAATCGGTTGTTTAACAAATTCGTGATTACCGGCGTTCAATCTCCTTTGCTTTTACCGCCGGATAAATCCGAATAATTGATGTAAAAACCAGATCCCGGTTATGCCGCGGGATTGCTTGACGAACGCTTGACGCCGTTTTTCAGCGCGTTTATTCTGTCGGCAACGGCTTTTTGGGCGATCGGACTCCGATGCAAGACATCGAAGCCATGAAAGGTGCCTTTCAATTCATTAAGCTCGACGTTGATTCCGTTTTCTCTGAGTTTGTTTGCATAAGCGCTTCCTTCGTCACGCAGACAATCATATTCCTGCGTTTCAATATACGCCGGCGGCAGCCCGATGAAGGATGCGGCTTTTATCGGAGATGCGTAAGCCGGCATCCCTTGATCGCCGTTCCGTAAATAAATGCGCCACATCTGACTGTTCAGGTTGGCGTTCCAGAACGGCGAATCGGCTTCGTCGGTCATCGACGGCGAAGTTTGCGATTGATCGATAACCGGATAAATCAGCATCTGAAAACAAACCGGCGGTCCATGGCGGTCTCGTGTCATCTGGGTTACCGCCGCCGCCAATGTGCCGCCGGCACTGTCGCCGCCGACGGCGATCCTGTCGGTATCGACGAGCAGTTCCCGGCTGTGATTATACAGCCAGACCAGGCTGTGGTAACAATCGTCGATAGCCGCCGGGAACGGATATTTAAGCGATAGCCGGTAATGGACAATAAGCACTTTGCAGGGTACGGCGGCTGCATATTGACTGACCAGCTTATACAAATAGGTGAACACGCCGAAGAAAAACGCGCCGCCGTGGAAATAGAGCAGACAAGGCGTTTCGCCGGAAACATCCTGCGGCTCGAAAAGCGTGACGCGGAGCGGTTGAGCCTTTTCGTCCCGGATTTTAAACCGCTTCATTTTTATCCCTTTTTGTGTCCGGTACAAGATGCAGGATAACGTACTCAGAAAGTTGATGATCTTTATTTTATCAGGCGTTACTTTTATTCTGGAAAAGTCGATTTTACTGATTCTGTCGTAGCCTTCGGGGAGATGATAACTCGTGCTCATGGTACGTTCAACTCCTTCCTACAAATTCATTATAACGCGGAACAGTTTCTTTTGTTTTAGAATTAGGAGGCCGGTTTGTTTAATATGCAGTCGGATTATCGGATAGTCTGCCAAATTTTATGTAATACCCCTATAAAGAAAACGTGTTTATTGGTAAAATGGGCGAAGAATATAGCTGAGGGCGGTGCGGCATGAAAGGTGATCAGGTCTGTTATCCATTAACTTATCCACAAATGAGTATCTGGTATCTGGAAAAGCTAAATCCTGGCACAGGAATCGGTAATATAGCGGCTACTATGAAAATTGACGAACCCCTTGATTATGATCTGATGAATCAAGGCGTCAATCTTCTTTTACAGAAGAACGATGGATTTCGTTTGCGTATCACGGATCAGAATGGTCAAGCCCGGCAGTACTTAACCGAATATAAACCTTATCAAATGGATTATTTCGATTTCAGCAAAGATGACCGGGAACGGCTTTATTCATGGGATCAGGAACAAACCAGGGTACCGTTCGATCTCATCGATTCCGATCTGTTCTATTTTGCTTTAATTAAAATCGATGAGCAAACCAGCGGATTTTTTACCCGGATCCATCATTTGATTTCCGATGCTTGGTCGCTGACGCAGATAGCCAGCGAAATTATGTTTTTTTATCATAAACTGAAAAACGGCCAACCCATTCCGACAGAAAACAACCCGTCTTATCTGGATTTTATAAAAAGCGAACAAGAATACCTGCAATCGCCGCGATATGAAGCGGATCGGGCTTTTTGGGCAGAGCAGTACGACCGGCCGCCGGAGGTTACTTCTTTAAAAAACAAAACAACCAGCCGGCTGGGTCTGGAAGCAAAAAGAAAAACCTATATTTTACCGGAAAAGCTGGCTGCCAAAATAAAACAACATTGCCAGGATAACCGGACATCGGTCTTTGCCTTATTTTTTTCCGCACTCTGCATCTATATCAACCGCGTAAAAAACAGCGAAAATATTACCATCGGAACGCCGGTTCTGAACCGGACCAATGTTCGGGAAAAAAAGACGATCGGCATGTTTATCAGCACGATTCCGATTCAAATCCGCATCAACAGCGAATGGAATTTTATCGAGTTTTCCCAGATTATCGATAAAGAGTGGTTTTCGGTGCTGAAACATCAGAAATATCCTTTTGACTGTCTGATCAAGGATATCCGCGATCGTTACAAAGGCGTCGATAAGCTTTTTGATATCGCCCTATCCTATCAAAATGCCAAAATATCCAAGGAAGATCATATGCCCAAACAAGAAGCCCGCTGGCATTGTAACGGGCATCAGGTCGAATCCTTGTATATTCATATTAATGACCGCGAAGACGACGGCCGGCTTATCCTGAATTATGATTACCTGACCGATGCTTTTTATCCGAAAGAAATCGACTTTATCCATGATCATATCGTTCGGCTGCTCTGGCATGCCCTGGATAATCCGACCCGAAAACTGGCCGAACTCCACATGCTGTCCAAGGCCGAAATGGACAATGTTCTGATATCCCTGAATCAAACGGCGGCCGAGTATCCGCGGGAAGCGACGATTGCCCAGTTGTTTGAAGATCAGGTCCGGTTGAATCCCGACGCGGCGGCCCTGGTATTTGAGCAGTCTACGATGACCTACCGGGAGCTGAATCAACAAGCGAACCTGCTGGCTCATGTCTTACGCGAGAAAGGCGTCGGTCCGGAAGTGATCGTCGGCATGCTGCTGCCACGGTCTTTGGAAATGATTGTCGGCATTTTGGGTATTGTCAAAGCCGGCGGCGCCTACCTGCCGATCAATCCGGAATATCCGGCCGACCGCATCGCCTATACGTTGACCGACAGCAAAACGCCTATCCTGCTGACATATGACGGCAAACCTGCCGCTCTTGATTTTGCAGGAACGGTCATCAACTTGCGCCGGCTTTTGCAGACGGAGCATCCGGCGTCCGATAAAGAAAATTTACCGCCAGTAAACCGTCCTCGCGATTTGCTTTATGTTATTTATACATCCGGTTCGACCGGCAAGCCCAAAGGCGCGATGATCGAGCACCGAAATGTTGTCCGTCTCTTGTTCAACGACCATTTCCAATATGATTTTGGACCTGAAGACTGTTGGACGATGTTTCATTCCTATTGTTTCGATTTTTCGGTATGGGAGATGTATGGCGCCTTGCTTTATGGCGGCAAATTGGTTGTGGTATCTCAGACGGCGGCTCGCGACACCGGGCTTTTCCTGGATTTGCTGAAACGGGAAAAAGTGACCGTCCTGAACCAGACGCCGGCGGCTTTTTATAACCTGATCGAAGCCGACGGCAAGGCCGATGACAGCACGCTGAATCTGCGCTATGTCATCTTTGGCGGAGAGGCGCTGAAGCCGATTTTGCTGAAGCCCTTCCGGCTTCGTCATCCGGATACCAAACTGATTAATATGTACGGCATAACGGAAACAACGGTTCATGTGACGTTTTTGGAACTAAGCGACGATGATATTGAGAAGAACATATCCAATGTCGGCAGACCGATTCCGACGCTGAAAACCTATATCCTGGACCGCCGGCTGAATCCTTTGCCGATCGGCATACCGGGCGAGCTTTGTGTCAGCGGCGACGGCGTCGGCCGGGGTTATTTGAACAATCCTAAACTGACGGCGGAAAAATTTATCCCGAATCCTTTCTGCCCGGGAGAAACCCTTTATCGCTCCGGGGATTTAGCCCGGTATTTTGCCCGGGGCGATATCGAATATCTGGGCCGCATCGACAATCAAGTCAAGATCAGAGGACATCGGATCGAACTGGGCGAGATCGAGTCAAAAATGATCGCTTATGACGCCATTAAAGAAGCGGTGGTGCTGACCCGCGAAAATCATGTCGGCAACATGCAGCTCTGCGCCTATTATGTGCCCAGCGATGATTTTAATATCCGCGATCTTCGGTCGTTTTTAGCCCGGTATCTGCCGGACTATATGGTCCCGTCCTATTTTATCCGGATTGATAAAATTCCCTTGAATGCCAACGGCAAGGTAGACCGGAAAAATCTCCCGGAACCGCAGGAAAGCACCCTTGTACAAGACGATTTCGTCGAGCCGCA
>CAYRWC010000259.1:0-3690 GCA_964427795.1 uncultured Oscillospiraceae bacterium
CAGCATTTTAATCCCCTTTTGTGCCTGAGCGAAGCGAAAGGAATGATTAAAAACATGGATAAACAGGATCTGGTCCGTCTTGCCTTGGAGATGGAAGCTACGCATGCCGCCTGGATCGACAGCGGCGATATTCCTTTCGCGCCCGAGCTGCGTGAATTATGCGTCCAAAACAGCTGCGGAGCCTATAACAGCAGCTGGATGGGACCGCCGGCCATCGGCCCGGTCGAGGAGCTTATGGCCAGGGTCCGGCAGTTCCCGGCCGGCCTGGTTGTACAGACGGTCGGCCGGCTGGAGGACGCTTATGATTATCCCGGCATGATGGAAGTCAAGGCCGGCCATGAGGCGATGTTCAGCCGGCTGACTGCCGCGGTGCGCGGATTGCTCCCGGCGGCCGATCGCTGTCTGGCGCTGGATGTCGGCTGCTGCCATATCTGCGGGACATGCAGCTATCCTGACGAACCCTGCCGGCGGCCTGATGAAGCCATGGCTTCCGTTGAAGCTTACGGCATTTATGTCAACGGCATGCTGACCGCCTGCGGCCTGAAATACAACAACGGACCCGACACCGTTTCTTTCGTCGGCTTGATCCTGCTCGACAGCCGGGATTTGCCGGCCTGACGCTCAGTTCAGAACGCAGTCGCTCAGGAAGGCCGGCTGGTAATTCCTTTCGGCGGCCCAGCGGACAACTGTCAGAACCTTGTCCCGGTAATCCGGCTGGTAATTGCAATAAAACGGATAAAAATACTGTTCATGGATTAAGAAGTCCATATAGCCCGAACGGTGCGGATCCTGGCCGATCTCATCCAGAAAAGGCGTGATCCGGTCCAGCTTGTGGCAATCCGTGATGATGCTGCTGCGAAAGAAGATGATGTCCTCGGCATTATCTTTCCAAACGGAGCGGCGGTATATATTGCGCCTTTTCTCGACGTCCAGATAATAGGAAACCGGCGGCAGGTCATTATCGACGTTGAAATCGCCGACCTGACAGAGTATCCCCTGATCGCGCAAAGCCCGGCAGCCTTCCACTGTGGCGGCGCCCCAATGCAGCGTCGTAACCGGACCCAGCAATTCATGGCCGGCGAAGCGTTCGATCTGATCCGCCACCTTGATATAATCCCGCTTCATCTCATCATACGAAGCCTCGGCATATGGATTATCCGGCTCGTTTTGCAAAGCGTGAAAGCTCAGCCGCAGCCAGCCGGCCTGAGCCCGCCATTCGGCTTTGTAGCGATCCGGCATCTGGGTCAGATTGAATCCGTCAGTCTGGTAATAAATGTTGATATGGACTTTCGTGCCGTATTGCTCATGCACCTGACGGAAAAAACCCAGGTACGGATTATCGAAAATCGAATGATAACGGCCGGCGTTTTCGGCGATGTCCTGCAAGAACCAGATGTTGTCGTCCATCGACACCCGATATCTGCCGGTGAAGTGGCGCAGCTGATAGACGGCCATTTTCTCCATGTACCCGCTTGCCGTATCGCTGATCTGCAGGACATTCCTGTAACTGCGCAGCCGGACCGCCGCCGTATAAAGCCCGTTCTTCTCGACAGCCGGCACTTGATTGACGGTTATGGCCGATCCGGCCGGAGCCTGAATCTGAATTTCGATCAGCAGGCAGTCATCTTCCAGACGGCCGTCCCGTTCATTCAGCATGTCGCCGTCCATTGGGCTGATCACTTGAAACGGTTTATTCATAAATATCCACCTCCGGGTTTACCCGTTGTATTTTGATCATTATTATTATAACGGACAAAAAGACGCTTTACTGATATAATTTAAGTGAAAAATAAAGACAGCATGATTATAACTTATATTGCGGATTTCTTGGAAAGCGAGCGATAACATGTATCACATCGTACTGGTTGATGATGAACCGCTGATCATCACGAGTTTGAAAAGCAGAATCAATTGGGCCGATTTTGATTGCCAGGTTGTCGGCGAAGCCACCAACGGCATTGCCGCCTACGACCTCATTGCGCGGATCAAGCCGGATATTGTTTTTACCGACATCCGCATGGCCGGTTTCAGCGGACTGGAACTGATCCAGAAAGCCAATGAAGCCGGTTTGTCCGCTCTTTTCATTGTCATCAGCGGTTACGCCGAATTCGCCTATGCCCAGAAAGCCTTGAATCAAGGCGCGTTGGGCTTTTGTCTAAAACCTTTTGATGAAAATGAAATCATTCAGGTCTTAAAAAAAGCTATCGCCGTTTTGAATAGAAACCGTCTCCATTATGAAGAACAGCTGCTGGCTTTGCTGGAAGACGACAGAACGCAAAAACAGGCGGCAAAAGTCCAGCTGCTCAACACGCTGGGATTCCGTACACAAATCGAACAAGGCTTGGTCGCCGCGGTGGTCATCGGCAGTTCGGCGGTTAAGCCGGCCAATGATCATCAGTTCCTGCAGCTTAAAATCGGCAGCCACAAGGTCGCTTATATCATCGAGTTATCGCCGGATGACCGCCATATTGCAGACTGTCTGAAGGGGACGCCGGAACCGGACGACGATATCGGCCTCAGCGATATCCATTATACGACCGATACTTTGGAAGACGCGCTCGAGGAAGCCGGCATTGCAGCCAATCAGCCATTTTTAACCGGACGGCACGGGCAGATCTACACGTACACCAGCCACTGTCCCGAAGGATTCGACACGGCGATCCGGGACATGGGCGCGGCGCTGGCCGCGAAGAACCAGGCTGCCGCGGAACGGATTCTCGACCAGATCGCGGCTATTCTGAGCGAAGGGAAATGCACCATCCGCCAGGCTTTGAAGGCCTATAACGTTTTCCTCTATTTTTATACCGGTTCGGCCAGCATCATTCAGGACGGAGCTTTGGTTTCCAGCGAGCAGCTGATCAGCCAGTTCAGCTCGGCGGCGGCTTTGTTCGCAGCCTTGAAAGCTTACCTGCACGAAGACACGGAGCATGCCGCCGTCGTGGAGGAAACCCGCAACACTACGTTCAAGCGGATTCTGGATTATGTAAATCTGAATTATAACCAGGATCTGTCGCTGCAGTACCTGGCCGCCCAGTTCAACATCAACGCCAATTACATCAGCCAGTTATTCAGCCGCGAAACCGGCCAGACTTTTACGGAATACCTGACGACTCAACGGATGAATTATGCCGAACAAAGGCTTCTGTCCACCGACTTGCCGGTATTCCGGATAGCCGAAGAAACCGGTTATAAAGACTATTTCCATTTTGCCAAGGTTTTTAAGCGGGCGACCGGATCGACGCCGACCGATTATCGCAAGGCCGGCATGCCTTCGACCGCTTTATAGGCCGGCAGACGGATTCTGACCCAGGTGCCGTGATTGGGTTCGCTGTCGATCGTCAGGCCGTAGTTTTTCCCATAAATCAAGCGGATACGCTCGTGTACGTTGGCAATACCGATGCCTTGCGCGGGTTGATTCTGAGCATGGTCATATTCATCCGGCGACAGAGTTTCCCGTATTTTCTGCAATTGTTCATTTGAAATTCCCAGGCCGTCGTCATGAACCCACAAACCAAGGTCGCCGTTTTCGTCCAGGCGGCTGCCAATCCATAAATGACCGGTTTCCATTTTGGTTTCCAGACCATAAAAAATCGCGTTTTCCACCAGAGGCTGCAAGATAACCTTAGGGATCATGCAGGTCAGGGTTTCCGGCTCAAACTGGTATTCTACGGTAAATTTGCCGGCAAAACG
>CAYRWC010000259.1:3707-4416 GCA_964427795.1 uncultured Oscillospiraceae bacterium
CAATATAGGATTTAATGATGTCTACTTCCTCGGCCAGCCGGACAAAATCTTTTCCCTTGACGCTATACCGGAAAATGACGACCAGTGCTTTGATCATGCTCGCGGTTTCCGGGGCATGCTCCTGATAAGCGGCGCCGATCATGGTTTCCAGAGTATTATAAAGAAAATGCGGATTGATCTGGCTTTTCAGATAAGCGATTTCCGAGCGCTTTTTCGCCAGTTCCGTTTGATATAGCTGGGTATTGGTCCGCACCAGACTGGTTGTCAGCTCGGCGATTTCATCGAGCATGTGATTGAATTCCCGGGACATGATTTCCATCTCGGAATATCCGGTGACATAAATCCTTTTTTTCAGTTCCGCCAGGCTGCCCGATTTGATGTCCTGCATGAAGTAAAGAAATTTGTTCAGCGGCGCCAAGATATTGTTTACAATGACCGCGTAAGGCAGCAGCATCAGAACCAACGTAACGCCGACAATGACAAACGCCAGCTTGCGGATCCACAAAATATCCTTCAGCAAATCCTTCTCGGCGATGATGCTGACAATTTTCCCGCCGACAGGCGCGACCGTTTCATAATTAACCACATAGGCAACGTCGCCGGCCGTTATCGTCACGTTGCCGGATTCCTGCTGCGGCAGATGGTTGAATTGATTGATTATGTCATAAGGCAAGGACGGGTTCACCGACGTGTAGGGCAGATTATTCCG
>CAYRWC010000260.1:0-4413 GCA_964427795.1 uncultured Oscillospiraceae bacterium
TTTGCCAATTTGGAACATACAGTCCAGAAGCTGAGTATTCAACTCCCCTGTGTGATTACGGTCGAGAAGGATCTTTATACGCCGCGCCTGCCGTCATATAAGCGTCACCTGCAGACCCGCGACAAGCAAATCCGGGTTCTGACGCTAAAGGATCTTGACGACCAGGATGAACGGCATTATGGCTTGTCCGGATCGCCGACCCAGGTTGAGAAAATTTACCCGCCTGAGCAAACGACCGTCAGGCAGATTTTGACCGGATCCGCGGATAATCTGTCCGGCCGGCTGCTGGATATCCTGGCGGCCCGGAAGGTGATATGAATCCGGCCGTTTGCGTATAAACAGATCAAAAAGGGCAGGGAGGATACATAACCGGCATGAAAGAGATGATCCTGGATCAGAGCAAGATCGATGAGAAGACAGCAGAAATCCTACAGAAACTTTGTCCCTTCGGGGCTTTCAGCCGCGAGGACGGAAAACTGAGCGTCAACGCGGGCTGCCGCCTGTGCGGTTTATGCGTCAAAAAAGGGCCGCCGGGCGCGGTCACTATCCGGGAAAAGGCTTCTGAAATAAAAATCGATAAATCTCTCTGGCGCGGCATCGCGGTTTTGGCGGATACGAGCGAGGGCGTCATCCATCCGGTCACTTTCGAATTGCTTGGCAAGGCGCGCGAACTGGCGGCGGTCGTCGGGCATCCTGTTTATGCCCTGCTGATCGGCTGCGGCAACGGGACGGCAGCCCAGGAACTGCTGCAATATGGCGCGGATGAAGTTTTTGTTTATGATGATCCGGAACTGGCGGATTTTTTAATCGAACCTTATGCGGCCGCAGTGGCCGATTTTATTGAAAAGGTCCGCCCAACGGCCTTGCTGGTCGGCGGGACTAATGCCGGGCGGTCGCTGGCGCCGCGCGTCGCCGCCCGTTTCAGGACCGGACTGACGGCCGACTGCACCGCTCTTGAGATGCGGCCGGATACCGATCTGGTTCAGATCCGGCCGGCTTTCGGCGGCAATATCATGGCCTGGATACTGACCTGCAACAGCCGGCCGCAATTATGTACGGTCCGTTATAAAATTTTTGCCGCGCCCCGGAAGCAGGAACCTGCCGGCGGCCGCATTGTTCCGATGACCCTGCCGCCGGATCGGATGACCGGCCGGACCGCCCTGCTGGCGAGCATACCCAAGGAGCGAGGCATCGATCTGACCGCGGCCGATGTGATTGTTGCCGTTGGCCGGGGCGTCAAGAACAAGAAGGATTTAGAGATGATCAGGGAATTGGCCGGTTTCTTGCACGCCCAGATAGCTTGCACTCGTCCGCTGGTGGAGAACGGCTGGTTCGACCCGCGGCTGCAGATCGGCCTGAGCGGGCGGACGGTCAGCCCGAAGCTCATCCTGACAATCGGCATAGCCGGATCGGTCCAATTTGTCGCCGGGATGAAGGGATCGGAAACCATTATCTCAATCAATAACGATGCGGAAGCCGGAATATTTCAGGTGGCGCACTATGCCGTCATCGGCGACTTGTATGAAATTGTGCCGAACTTGATTAATCGGATCAAGTCCCGTGAACCGATTGTCTGAAGAGGGGAATTATGGATAAAAAAGTGTATCAGAAGGCAGACACGGCTGCCCGTGAGGCCGCCTATAAAAAGATAGACGCAGCGGATATAGTCTATATCAAATCGGTGATTCCCGGTGAACGGGTGTTCTGCGGACCGGAAATCAACGTGGATTACAGCCATGATGAATTAGGCGGCGTCGCCTGTTTTCCGGATGTGCTGATCAAGGTCAAGAGTCCGGAGGAAGTCTCGGCCATCATGGCTTATGCCAGTGAACAAATTATTCCCGTCGTCGTCAGAGGTTCCGGAACCGGCTTGGTCGGAGCCGGCGTCGCCGTTTGCGGCGGCATCATGCTGGATATGACCCTGATGAACAGGATCCTCGAGCTGGATCCGGATAATCTGACCATTACGGTCGAGCCGGGCGTTCTGCTGATGGACCTCGCTAAATATGTTGAAGAGCATGACCTTTTTTATCCGCCCGATCCGGGTGAGAAATCGGCGACCATCGGCGGCAACATCAGTACAAATGCCGGCGGAATGCGCGCGGTCAAATACGGCGTGACACGCGATTATGTCCGGGGCTTGACCGTCGTTCTGCCGACCGGCGCCATCATCGAGCTAGGCGGCAAGGTCGTCAAGAACAGCTCCGGTTATGCGCTGAAGGATTTGATCGTCGGTTCGGAAGGCACTCTGGGGATTATCACCCGGGCTATCCTGAAGCTGCTGCCTTTGCCGCAGAGAAAAATCAGTTTGCTGGTTCCGTATGATGAAATGACGGCCGCTCTGGAAACAGTGCCGAAGATCATTCAGTCAAAAAGCATCCCGACCGCCATCGAGTTCATGGAGCGGCAGACCATTCTGTTTGCCGAGGAATATCTCGGCAAGCGGTTCCCCGACACCGCCGCGCCGGCTTATCTGCTGCTGACCTTTGACGGCGGCAGCCGCGAGGCCGTCGAGGCGGAGTATCGCAAAACGGCTGATCTTTGTTTGGCCGAGGGCGCCAGGGATGTTTTTATTGTCGATACGGATGAACGGCAGCAATCGGTATGGAATGCGCGTGGCGCCTTTTTGGAAGCGATAAAGGCTTCAACGACGGAAATGGACGAATGCGATGTCGTCGTTCCGCGGAATAAGATAGCCGAATTTATTCTTTATACGCATCAACTGGCTCGGGAAATGAACATCCGCATCCCCAGCTTCGGCCATGCCGGCGACGGAAATCTGCACGTCTATGTCTGCCGCGACGCTCTCGATGAATCGGCCTGGCAGGAGAAGCTCGGCCAGGTATTTGACCGGATGTACCAAAAAGCTTTTGATCTGTCCGGCCTTGTATCCGGCGAACATGGCATCGGCTATGCGAAAAAGGACTATATGAGCAGACAGTGCGGGCCCGTTCAGCTCAGCCTGATGCGCGGCATCAAAGCCGTTTTTGATCCCCTGAACATCCTCAATCCCGGCAAGGTCTGCCAATAGCCTATAAAGACTCCATGCGGCGCTTTTCGATCTGCCGGAAACTCAGCCCCTGGTCAAGCTGCCGGCGGCAGACGTCCATATCCATGGCTTCGCTGATTGTTTGAACGCCTGCCGACCGGAGGTCGTTCATAAAGCTTATTTGCCGGCGTTGACGGTCAGGCTGTTCGTCCGGCAAAGCAAAGAGCTGCGCATACTGAAGCGACAGCCGCAACTTTTTTACACGCTTCAAAATTTCCGGGTCATCGGCCGCTTGCTCTGCGCGGTCGAAACAATCGGACGCCTGTTCCAGAAACGCTGCCGAAAGCCGGTTTTTGTCGGGCGAATCATAAATGCCGGCATGAACCTTGTTCCGCGCGGTTTCCTGCCAAAAGAGGTCGAGATACCGCCTGATCCAGACGGCCGACCGACTATAGCATCCGGCTAAAAAATCATTGATGACAGCGTCGACATCGCAGTGTTCGTCCCATAACAATTTGGCGAGAACATAAGCTTTCAATTCGGAAAAATCTCCGCCCGACGATTGGCCGTTTCCTTGTTCAAAAATCCCTTTTACCTGGTTTTTGATAAAAAACTGTATATTGGGCTGTAAAACAGGCAGATTCGGGAAGGGCATCAGATAATGATTGAAATTCGTAACATAGTCCCAGATGTACAGCTGTTGACTGATCTTCGACCAGCCCGCCAGGTCGTCGGCGAAAATCGTATCCGGCCGGCCGGATAAATTAAAGGGGAAACTGATTTCGCGGCATTCTTCGAGCGGGTGCGAAAAGCAGCACTCAATCGAGCAGAGGCGGACGACGACGTTGGGTTCCGGCTTGATGTGCCTGGGCGGTTTACGGGTATACTGGTAAGCCAGCGTATCGATCAGAACATCGGGAAATTCAGTCGCGACGGCTCTGGCAATCTGGTTTACGAAATAAATGAGCGTTCCGCTGTGGCTGCCTTCTTCTTGGTCCAGCCGGCGGCAGGCTTCGCATTGGCAGGGATTGTAGCAGTCATTCTGGGAAACAGAAACGATCCGTGCGTCCGGTTCGTCTTTCAGCCATTGCCGGACCCGATTTATGGCAATAGCCGCAACTTCCGGATTGGTCAGGCAAAGCTGAGTTTTTTCGGACAGTCTGTGGCCGTTAACCTCGGAAAAGTATTCCGGGTGTCCGGCGAAATACTCGCCGACAGGAACCAGTTGATCAAAGGTGTGGACAAAACGGGCGTATGAAATGTTGCCGCCATGTTCCGGGTCGAGTTTTTGGGTATGGCCGTTGATTTTATTCCTGACAAGCCAGTCCTGATCAAAAACATCAAAGCAATAAAGATCCCGATAATCCAGTGAAGGCTGACAGATGATATGGATGTCCGGCAGCTCAAGCCGGGAATGGCGCGGA
>CAYRWC010000261.1:0-4403 GCA_964427795.1 uncultured Oscillospiraceae bacterium
GTCGCCGGTTAAAGCCAGATCGGTGTTGCTGCCGGTTTCCGACAGGGAACCGGCGGTGAAATTCGTATACACTTGATCAACATGAATGCCGTTGTTGAGCGGCCCGACTTCCCGGGACGCCTGAACGACCGAGGAGTCTCCCGACCGTTCGACCATCATGTCGGCAAACGAGCGGGAAACCAGAGCATCTTGCTTAAAACCGACCGTTCCGGCGTTGGATAGATTATTCATCACGATATCCAGCTTTTTTTCTTGGGTCATCATGCCGGTGGTCGCCGTGTATAAGCCTCGGATCATATGTTTTCCCTCCTTGCCGCGGTTTTTAATCTGGTTCTGCTTGGTTTATCGTCATTTTGCGGCTTTTCTTTAGTTTTTATACTGTTTTTCCAGGATAAAGGCAGTTCTTTTTTTAACACGGTCCGTAATTTTAACAAAATGCCGGAATGGATCTGACAGATGCGCGATTCGCTCAGGTTCATGACCGAACCGATTTCTTTAAAAGTTAATTCATCACGGTAATAAAGGTTAAGCATCAATTGTTCTTTTTCGCTCAGCCGGTCGATCTGGCTGCCGATCAGCTGCAGGATTTCCTGGTTTTCCAGATTCCGGTCGAATTCGGGATCCGTCGGCAGGAGATCGCAGCCGCCGTTCGCGTCGCCCAGCAATTCGTCAAGATAAACCAGATTGAGGGCATGCGCGTCGCCCAGCGTATTTTGCAGGTCGCCGATGGAGATGCCCATCTGCTCGGCAATCTCCTGTTCGGTCGCCGGCCGGCCCATATTCTGCGCCAGCAGGTCGCCGGCTGCTTCGACTTGCTTGATTTTATTGCGCAGGGAGACCGGCGCCCAATCTTCATGGCGCATATAATCGAGGATTTCGCCCCGGATTCTGAACTGGGCATAGGTTTCGAACTTGACCGGTCTGGCCGGATCATAACGGCTGACGGCGTCGATCAATCCCAGGACGCCGCAGCTGACCAGGTCGTCATAATCGTAATAATGGCGGCTGGTCGGAAAAAGCCGGTTGATCACTCTTTTTACTATTGGTATGTAGTGCATGACCAGCCGGTTTCGTTCATCCAGATCACCCGTCCGCCGGTAATCGGCCCAGCAGGCCTGCTGCCAGTCTGCCGATGATTCGGTGATGCTGTTCTGTTCTGTCATATCAAGCAGTTACCATCCCTTCCGCCCTTATTTCAATGGTTGAATCGATTTCGTTATAGGACAAAACCGCCAAATCCGGAGAAAGCGGTTCCGACATTTTCTTGAAGAGAGGCCGAACCGAAGGCGAGGTCAATACAATCGGACTAACGCCTAAAGCAATCATTTTCTCAATAGCCGTCCGCAAGTTATGCATGACTTTCTGGATCTGATCCGGCGTCAGCGCGACAAACGAACCTTGATCGGTTTGCCGTACCCGTTCGAGAATCATCTGTTCCAACTGCGGATCAAGGGTGATGACCCGGGCTTGCCGGCCGTCGATGAACGACCTGCTGATGGTTTTTTTCAAACGCTGGCGAACAAATTCGGTAACCTGTTCCGTACTGCGGCTGCCGCCGTTATAATCGGACATGGCTTCGAGGATGGTGCCCAGGCTGCGGATCGACACATGCTCGCGCAGCAGCGCGGCGAGAACTTTTTGAATGTCGCCCAGCGAGTAAAGCTTGGGCACGACTTCGTCGACCAAAACCGGCTGCGTTTCCTTCAAATGGTCCAGCAGTGTTTGAACTTGCTGGCGGTCCAAAAGGTCGGCGGCATTATGCTTCAGCACTTCGGTCAGATGCGTGACGATAACCGAAGGCGGATCGACCAGCGTATAACCGGCCATTTCGGCTTTTTCCCGTTCCTGGCGGTTGATCCAGGTAGCCGGCAGTCCGAATGCCGGTTCGACGGTCTCCACGCCCTGGATGGATCCGGCGCTGCCGGACGCGTTCATGGCCAGAAGGTGATCCGGCAGGATCTCGCCGCCGCCGGCTTCCTCGCCGCGGATCTTGATCACATAGGCATTCGGCTTTAAAACCATATTGTCCCGCAGGCGCACGCCGGGCAAGACCAGGCCGAGATCCATCGCGCACTGGCGGCGAACCATGACGATCCGGTCGGCCAGATCGCCGCCCTGACTGTTGTCGGCCAGGGGGATCAGGCCGTAACCGAACTCCAGTTCGATCGGATCGATGCTGAGCAGCGATACGACCTGTTCCGGTTTGCGGATAGCCTGGGCATTGGCTTCCGGCACGCTGACCGGGGCTTTTTCCTGTTTGGTCTGATTCTTGCGGATCACGCTTGCCAGAATGAACAGCAGAGCGGCCAAAGCCCAGATCGAAACTTTAGGCAGTCCGGGGATCAGACTTAATGCGATGATCATGATGCCGGCCGAAGTCAGGACCTTGGGTTCATGGAACAGCTGGCTGGATATTTCCGCGCCCAAATTGCCTTCGGAAGCCGCCCGTGTCACGATCAGGCCGGTGGCTGTAGAAATCAGCAGAGCCGGCATTTGGCTGACCAGCCCGTCGCCGACGGTCGCCAGCGTGTATTTGGAAACGACATCCATGATCTCCATGCCGGACGAAACAACGCCGATCACAATGCCGCCGATTATATTGATGAGTGTAATCAGGATCGAGACGATGGCGTCCCCTTTGACGAATTTGCTGGCGCCGTCCATGGCGCCGTAAAAATCCGCTTCCCGCTGGATTTTGGACCGGCGCACTTTTGCTTGCTGCTCGTCGATCAAACCGGTATTCAGATCGGCGTCGATGGCCATCTGTTTGCCGGGCATAGCGTCGAGGGTAAACCGGGCGGCAACCTCGGAAACCCGCTCCGAACCTTTGGTGATGACGAGAAACTGGATGATGACGATGATTGCGAAAATGATGACGCCGACCACCAGATTGCCGCCGATGACAAAACTGCCGAAGGTTTTGATCACCGAACCCGCTTCACCGCCGTTACCTAAGATCAGCCGCGTCGACGATATGTTGAGCGCCATGCGGAACAGGGTTAGGATCAGCAACAGCGGCGGGAATATCGAAAAGTCAAGCGCCTCTTTGGTAAACAGTGATACCAGAAGGACGATAACCGACAGGGTTATGTTGATGACCAGAAAAAAATCCAGCAGGTGGGTATTCAGCGGAACAACAATCAGGATAATGATCAGGAAAACAACGCCGGCAATAAGAATATCCGTATATTTCATCTTCATCGGCTCCGTCCTCCCTTCATTCTCGCCACATAGGTTAAAATTTCCGCGACCGCCTGATAGAATTCAACCGGGATTTGCCGGCCGATCTTGCACTGGGCATAAAGCGCGCGGGCCAGGGGCCTGTTCTCAACCAGCATGATCCCCTGCTGCGCCGCTTTTTCTTTGATTTTACGGGCAACAAAGCCTTTACCGCGCGCCAGGACGACGGGCGCGGCGTCTTTCCGGCTGTCGTAGCGCAGAGCAATGGCGTAATGGGTCGGATTGGTGACGACCACATCGGCTTTGGCCACGTCGCTCATCATGCGCTGCATGCCCATCTGCCGTTGTTTCTGACGGATCCGGTTTTTGACCTGGGGATCGCCTTCCGTCAGCTTATATTCATCCTTGACTTCCTGCTTGGTCATCCGCAGGTCTTTTTCGTATTTCCACCATTGATAAAGATAATCCAGCGCGGCGATGATCAGCAGGATGCTGCTGCAGCGGATGGCCATGTCGGCCAGCATATTGAGAATCATCTGCATACCGGCGGCCACGTTCTGATACATCAGAGACGGCAGCCGGCGCAGATCGCCATAGACGCGCTGCCAGACCATGGCGATAACCAAACCGATTTTCAATAATGACTTCAATAATTCCATCGCCGCCCGGCTTGAAAAAATTCTCTTGGCGCCGGCCAGCGGGCTGATCCGATTGGCTTTGACGCCCAGCGATTTTCCGGAAAACATAAAACCGGTTTGGATGAAATTGACCAGCAGGGTGGCCAGCAAAGCAAAGAGAGCCATCGGCCAGACCACCCGGGCAAAAAGCAGAGCGGCTTTGATAAAATACTGCTGCAGGGCATAGGTCGTCAGCGTTTTATGATGGAGATCGGCGCCGGGCAGCAATTCCCGGAATACGTCCATCATGCCGCCGCCCATGTAGCTGCCGACTAATTTCAACAGAAAAAAGCTGCCCAGCAAAAGCAAGGAAACACTTAAATCCTGACTGTGCAGAACATGCCCCTGCTCCCGCTCATCGCGTCTTCTCTTGGCTGTGGCCTTTTCTGTTTTATCGCCGGAAGACGCGCTCATGCCGCCACCCCCAGACTGGTCAGCAATTGTTCGGAAGCGGTGAAAAGTTTCTCGAAAGCTTGATCACAAAAACCGATATAAAACGGCTGCATGGCAAACAAGACAATCAAGCCCAAACCGATTTTCAGGGGA
>CAYRWC010000262.1:0-702 GCA_964427795.1 uncultured Oscillospiraceae bacterium
ACAATATGGCCGAACGCGGCATATTGACCGTCCAGATGCGGCGCTTTCTGATGCATGATGAAGAACTGCGAGCCGGCGGAATCCGGATTCATTGAACGGGCCATGGATATAACACCCCGTTCATGTTTAACCGGATTGTTAAAACCGTTGGCTTTGAATTCACCCTTGATCTGATAACCTGGGCCGCCGGTTCCCGTGCCTTGCGGGCAGCCGCCCTGGATCATAAAACCGGATATGACCCGATGAAAGATCAAACCGTTGTAAAAGCCCTGCCGGGCCAGCTTGACAAAATTAGCCGTCGTCAAAGGAACGCGCTCCGGTTCCAGTTCCAGAATAATCTGGCCGCCGTCTTCCATGGTAATGGTTGCTTTTGTTGTAGTCATCTGTTTATCCTTTCTTTTGGTGGGCCTCAGCCGGCCGCCGGTTCTCAGATCAACTGCTTGTTGGCATGCAGCAGTTGGTCTTTGATATCCCAGAGCTTCTGCGACAGATCAACATAGTAGGTTTGCGGATTTTCGAAACGCTTAAGCGATTCCCAAAGATGATCCATTTCTTCGGCGCAGTAACGCCGGCTCTCTTCGATCGGCACGCGTCGGTAGATCAGGTTTCCGCCGACAAAAATCGGCGTAAGTAGGCGGCGAACCCGGAAATTCGTCAGAGATTTCCGTTTCCAGGTATGGAACGGATCAAATATTTCATACG
>CAYRWC010000262.1:715-4397 GCA_964427795.1 uncultured Oscillospiraceae bacterium
CATCCTCCGTTATCATTTCATCAGCCAGTGTGATGACATCGGCCAGCGCTTTGCCGGTGGACTGATCGTAGAACCGCCAAACCTCTTTATTGCAAGGATTAGTGATTTTACCGGTATTCTCGGAAAATTTCATCCGCGGTATAATTTCACCGTCGCGTTCGATGGCCGCCAGTTTATAAACACCGCCAAAGACCGGCTCGGCGCGTGAAGTGATCAGGCGTTCGCCGACGCCGAACGAATCGATCGACGCGCCTTGTTGAATCAGGTCACGGATGATGTACTCGTCCAGAGCATTGCTGACGGTTATTTTACAGTCCTGCAATCCGGCTACATCCAGCATGTCTCGGGCCCGTAAAGTCAGGTAGGTCAGGTCGCCGCTGTCAATGCGGATGCCGCGCAGGCGATAGCCCATCGGTTCAAGCACGTCCTTCGCTACGCGTATGGCATTGGGAATACCTGATTTCAGGACATTATAGGTGTCGACCAGCAGCACTGTGTTTTCCGGAAAAGACCGCGCATATGCCGCGAAAGCATCATACTCGGATTCGAAGGTTTGCACCCAGCTGTGAGCCATTGTTCCGACAATCGGGATGCCGAACTGTTCGCCGCAGATCGTGCAGGCCGTTCCGGCAACGCCGGCGATATAAGCGGCCCGCGCGCCAAGCACCGCCGCGTCGTAGCCCTGAGCGCGGCGCGAACCGAATTCCATGACCGGGCGGCCTTTGGCAGCGCGGATAATCCGCGAAGTCTTGGTCGCGATCAGGCTTTGATGGTTGATGGTAACCAATAGCATAGTTTCAACCATCTGCGCCTGGATAATCGGACCGCGGACCTTGACAATAGGCTCGGTCGGAAAAATCGGTGTGCCTTCCGGGATGGCCCAGATATCGCAGGAAAACTTAAAGTCGCGCAAATAATCGAGGAAACGGTCGTCAAAGATATTCATAGAAGCCAGATAATCCAGATCGTCCTCTGTAAATTGCAGAGCTTTGAGATAATCGATCATCTGTTCGACTCCGGCCATGATCGCGTATCCGCCGTCTTCCGGAACCGACCGGAAAAAGAGATCGAAATAAGCATATGTATCCTGCAGGCCATGATCCAGATACCCTTTCGACATAGTCAATTCGTAAAAGTCGGTCAGCATCGTCATATTTGTGCGTTCATTCCAGCGTGGACTGAGCATGATGATCTCCTTCCGGCCCGTCTTGTTCGGCTCGATCGGCGAACAACGGCGGATCATAAAAAACTTCTTCCAGGCATAAGCCTTGCGGCGGCATCGTCTTGCCGGCCAAACGCCGGTCGCCGCCCGCCAGGATTCCGGCAACCTGTTCCGGCGTCAATTTCCCCTGGGCGACCGCAACAAGTGTTCCGGTTATCACCCGTACCATATGATATAAAAACCCGTCGCCATGATAGGTTAAAACGATGAGCGGTCCCTCGGCAGCCAGTTCGATCCGGAACAAGTTCCGAACCGTGGACCGGTTGTTGCCGCCGGTGTCCCGAAACGCTTTAAAATCGTGGCAGCCGGTCAGAATCGGCAGAGTCTGCCGGACAGCGGTTAAATCAAGCTGTCCGGGCACGTGGCAAACCTGATTGCGGCCGATGGCCGGTCTGGCCGGCCGGTTCCAGATGCGATAGGTATATGTCTTGGCCCGGGCGGCAAAACGGGCGTTGAAGCCCGTGTAAACCAGGCTCGCTGCTTTCACGGACAAGTCGGGCGGCAAAACGCTGTTCAAAGCCAAAGGAAAGCGATCGACAGGAATCCGGGACCGCGTATGAAAATGACTGACATGCCCGCGGGCATGAACGCCGGCATCCGTACGGCTGCATCCGGTCAGCTGCAAATCGGTTTCACCGGTCAGCCGGATCAGCGCATCACGCAAGACTTGCTGGACAGTCCGCTGGCCGTTTTGAATCTGCCAGCCGCAAAAAGCCGTGCCGTCGTATTCGCTCAGCAAAGCCAGATTGTGTATCGTTCCCGGATCAGGTTCTTTCATATCATGGCCGGCCCTTCATTCTGTACGGTTGTCAACCGTGCAGATGATCTTCCAGACACGTGCTGGCCATCATGGCCGCGCCGACGATACCGGCATCATTGCCCATTTCGGCCAGACGGATTTTCGGCTTCGGAACGCCTTCACCCAAATAAGCTTTCGCCAGCGTTTGTTTGCGGACCGGCTCCAGCAAGGCGTCGCCTTCGTTGCAGACGCCGCCGCCGATAACGATGATCTCCGGCATATAACCGTTAATGACGTTTGCCAGGCCTTCCGACAACATTTCAATATACTCTTCGACAACGGCAGCCGCTGCTTTGTCGCCGCGGCGCATACCCTCGAAAGCCGTGCGGCCGTCGGCTTTGCCGCCGTTTTCCGCGATCAGTGCATTGAGAATCGAGTCCGGATGCGCAGCGGCCGCCCGTTCGGTTTCCCGGATAATGGCTGTGGCCGACGCATAGGATTCAAAACAACCTTTACGGCCGCAAGTACAAGGTTCGCCGCCGGCTTTAACCAGAATATGGCCGACTTCGCAACCGGCGTGATTGAAGCCGCTGTATATGCGACGGTTGATGACCACACCGCCGCCGACGCCGGTGCCCAGAGTGATGGCTACCGAATGATTGGTTCCTTTCGACGCTCCGGCGACGCTTTCCGCCAGAGCAGCCACATTGGCGTCATTATCGATAAAAACCGGCAGGTCGATGACTTTGCGGATTTCGGAACGCATCGGAGCGTGATGGAAGGGCAGGTTATTGGCATAAATCAACGTGCCAGCCTCGTTATTCGGCGTACCCGGCGAGCCGATACCGATCGCCTTCACATCAGCCGGTGTCAGGCCGGCCTCTTCGATAACCTGACGGGCCAGCAGGCCCATATCACGGATGATCTCCAGCTGATCGCGGTCAGCCCGGGTTTTGATCCGGTTCTTATGGATGATCTCGCCCTTTTCATTGACAATGCCGGCTTTTATGTTCGTGCCGCCAAGATCAATACCAACAAAGTAACTCATACTAAACCTCCCGAATGCTTCTCGGATTTTGTTCATCATTATAGCTTAGCTCAGGGACCGAATTCAATAAAATGCTGTACAACCAAGATCCCCGCTGTCAACACGGCCATCATCAGACTGAAAAACAAATCGCTTCTTTTAAAACGCATGACTTTCAAGCGGGTCCTGCCTTCGCCGCCCCGATAACAGCGGGCTTCCATAGCTACAGCCAAATCCTCGGCCCGTTTAAACGCGCTGACAAACAAGGGAATCAGGACGGACACCAAACCGCGGGCTTTGGCGATCAAGCCTCCTGTATCGTAATCGGCACCGCGTGATGATTGGGCTTTCATGATTTTATCTGTTTCTTCCAGCAATGTCGGCACAAAACGTAAAGCAATCGACATCATCATGGCCATCTCATGAACCGGGAAGCCGATCCGGCGCAGCGGATTGAGCAGGCTCTCCAGCGCGTCGGCAACCAAAATAGGTGTCGTGGTCAGGGTCAAAAACAACGTCGTGCTGACAATCAGCAATATCAGCCGCACCGCCATGCGCAAGGCGGTATAAAAACCTTGATCCGTTATTTTTAAAGGACCGATTTCCAGCCAGGTGTCGCCCTGCACCGTCACCAGATTAATGATAAAAGCGAAAATCAAAATAAAAAGAATCGGTTTCAAACTGTTCAGGATCT
>CAYRWC010000263.1:0-4380 GCA_964427795.1 uncultured Oscillospiraceae bacterium
CCTTTGTGAAAAGCCGCTGACGGCAAGGGTCGAAGATGCTCTCGAGATGAAAAAGGCAGCCCGGGCGGCCGGACGCAAACTCGGCGTCGGATTTCAATGGTCTTTCAGCGACGCCAATACCAAACTCAGGCAGGACATCCAAGCGGGTTTGTATGGCCGTCCCCTGCGCTTTAAAACGTGCATGTCCTGGCCGCGTCCTAAAACATATTATGCGGGAAGCACCTGGAAAGGCCGCATTTATGATTCGGCTTCGGGTTTGCCGATCTACGACAGTATTGTCACCAACGCGACCGCCCATTACCTGCACAATCTCTTTTTTATAGCGTCTTCGCGGCTGCGTTCGTTCAACAGCCAACTTTATCGGGCTTACGATATCGAAACATTCGATACTTGCCTGATCAAGGGCGTGATGGAAAACGGCTGCGAATTTTTCTACGGCGGAACCTTTGTCGGAGAATCTGCGACCGATGTCGTCCAGGAATTGACCTTTGAACGCGGGACGGTCTGCTACGGTCAGGATCAAACCGACGTGCTGAAAGGTTATTTGAACGACGGGACAATGATCGATTATGGCACGATGTCCGGTTCGCGTGAAGTGTCGGACAAACTGGTTAAAATGATCGGGTGTATTGAAAATGAAACGGAGCCGCTTTGTTCGGTTGATGAAATCGTGCCATATCTGACGGTTTGCAATCAAATCTTTGAGAAACTGGATGTAACGGCATTTAACAAAGAAGCGATTACCGATATCGGCGATCGGTTGGTTGTCAAAGGATTGTGGGAAAAAATAGCGGCAGCTTACGATCGGTTCGAGCTGCCGGCGTCGCTTAACTAAACCTGCGGCTGGTTTGTTCTTGCTTGATTTGCAGCAAATGATGAAAAATCTTGACTCTTTTTGCAGCATCCGGTAGACTGTTTGATAGCCCGGTCAAAGGTTCAGACAGGCTGGAATATTGCGGCAGGGAGGTAAGGTTATGGCTTTGATATTGAAAACGATCGCTCAGGATCTGCATCTTTCCCTGTCAACGGTATCGCGGGTTTTAAATAATAAAACGAATGTCAATGAGAAAACCCGGCAAATGGTGCTTGACTATTTACAGGCGCATAACAGCTTGCAAAAGGTTGCTCCCCAATCATCAATGGTGATTAACGATGTTGTCGCCGTCGTGATTCCGGATATCAGCGAGGATTATTTCGATTTTGTCGTCAGAGGCATTGAGAACTGCCTGTGGCAGGAGCATATCGGCATGATGCTTTGCGATACCATGGAGGATGTGGAAAAAGAGATCCAGCACATGGAGATGCTGATTGATAAACATTTCAGCGGCATCATTCTGGCGACCATCGATAAAGACGAAGAACGTCTCAGCGCCTATCAAAAAAGAGGCACAAACATCGTATTTTTTGATAATTTGCCGAACATTTCCCTGCATTACAACTCCGTGATTACGGATAACATCAAAGCCAGCGTTTTGGCGGTTAATCATCTGGCGTCGCTGGGTCATGTGCGGATCGGATTTATATCCGGCCGACAGGAAGAAACGACCGGCTTCGAGCGGCTGGTCGGTTATCGGCGCGCTATGGAACTGAATCGTTTGCCGGTTGTGGACAGCCAAATAGTCTACGGCGATTTTAAAGAGCAGTCCGGGTATCAAGGCATGAACGAGCTGCTGGATGCCAATCCGCATCTGACTGCCGTTTATGTTTCCAGCGCCAAAATGACTTATGGCGCTTTAAAAGCATTGATGGACCGCAATTTGCGGATTCCCGAGGATATTGCCCTGGTCGGATTCGACGTCCACGACGCGACGGGATTGATTAGGCCCGGTATAACGACAATTATCCAGAACGAGGAACAGATCGGCCGCTTATGTGTCGAACTGCTGCTGCGCAATAAGCAGGAAAAACAGGCGGGACCGGTATCGCACAACCAGCGGATTCTTCTGGAGCCGCAGTTGTTGATCCGGGATTCGTGCGGCTACAGAGCAAAAACTTCCGACAATGCGGCCGGGGAGCGTGCAAGCCGATGATTGAAGCGAAAAAGTATATCAATGCTTTCTGTTATTTTGCCTTATGCCTGCTGGGGGTTTATTTATCGGTATATCAAAGTGTCGTCGTTGATATCGCCAAGGATTATCAATTGAATGCCGGGCAAACGGGCATGATGATCTCCTTTCATTTTCTCGGTTCATTTCTGCTGCCGCTGATTTTGGGCGAAGCCGGAGACCGTTTTGGCACGAGACCCATTTTGCGTTTGTCTTTCATAACTTTGATTGCGGGCTTGGTTCTTATCGTTGCCGGCCGGGCTCCTGTTTTGTTTTTTATCGGGACCCTATTGGTCGGCGGCGGCTTTTCCGTTATCGAAGGCATGCTTTCCGGTTTGCTGACCCTGGCTAATCCGGATCGTGTCAACGCGGTCATGAATATATCACAAATGTACTTCTGCCTGGGCGCTGTCGGCGGACCTTTTGTCGTTTACGCTCTGAAGCTGGCCGGCTGGGGCTGGCGGATTAATTACGGCCTGATATTAGTCCTATTTTTAGCTTGCCTGATTCTCTCCGGCCGCATGAGCTTGCCGGCATATCGTACAGCCCCGATCAAAGGCTTGCAATTGAAGCGCCTGCTGCGTGACCGGATTTTTATTATCCTGCTCATCGCGATTTTCCTTTATGTCGGCGTGGAAGAAGGCACGGCTTTCTGGGTAACCAGTTACGTACAGGAAGCCCTGACGACACAAATTCCCGGCATCGTGTTTTTATCTGTTTATTGGTTGGGAATGGCCTGCGGCCGCTGGTTGTTCAGCTTGCTGAAGCATTCTTTCAAGCGTTGGCTCATCATCGGTCTGGCCGCCGGATGCCTGTTCATGTGCTCTTTTCTGCTGTTGCAGCAATCCGTCTGGGTTTTGGTCTGTCTTTTTCTGGTTGGCTTCGGATTCGCGCCGGTTTGGCCGGTTCTGATGATGACCGCGTCGGATCGGGGTACGGACGCGACCAATTCAGCCATGGGCGCCATGATGTCGTTAGGCGCTGTCGGCGGCATGGCCGTGCCTTTTGCCCTGGGTCAGCTGGCCGATGCGTCCGATATGACCAGAGCGATGCTCTTGATGCCGATATTGCTATTTATCTTAATGGGATTGGTTTTATCAACCGCTAAAACACAGAAGAGCTGACGCAGTACCGGATCGCAACGGTTTATTAACCGCGTATGAACCGCATTTTGCAGAAAACCTGCAGGATGCGGTTTTGTAATTTTACGACTTTTTTATCAAAATCTGTTGACGTCTGAAAAAAACTGTTCTATGATGGACATGTTTTATATAGAAAAACAAACGAATATTATATTCATTATAGATGAACATCAAACCGCGTACCCAATATCTCAAGTCTTTAAATGTCAGTAGATGTTATAAACAACAATCCGACTATAAACCGAAACCAAGCCACCTTTTGAAAGGAGATCTTATGGAACAGTTCAAACAAGATGTCAAGCTGGCCGCCAGGCAAGGCCTGGTTGATTTGATCGGTTTTGCCGCCCGGGATCGATTCGAACAGCTGAATCCGCAGAAAAATCCCTTCAGCCTGTTTCCTAAAGGCGAGACCCTGATCATGATCGCGCGACGAATAACCAGAGGCTCGCTGCGAGGCGTAGAAGAAGGCATCAATATGGGCGATTACGGCATGTTCGGCAAAAGCTGGCTGGCGGATGAATTTATTGCTCAATCGACTTACGGATTGGTGCAGTTCATCGAACGCGCCGGCTGGGAAGCGATGCCGGTTGTGCCGGGAAGCCGGCAAGCCGTATCCGGAATTGCGGAACCGGTTATGCCGGATTTTAAATACGCGGCCGTGGCCTGCGGTCTGGGCGAAATCGGCTTAAGCGGCGAGATATTGACACCTCGCTTCGGGCCGCGCCAACGCTTTGCCATGGTTATTACCGATGCAAAAATGACATCCGATCCGTTGCTGGATCAAAAAATATGTACACACTGCGGCCGCTGCCTGGCCATATGCCCGCTTCATGCTTACGACCGGGAAAAAACCGCGGATATCACCATCTGCGGCAAAACCATGCCGGTTGCGCTGTGCAATCCGGATCTGTGCAAAATCTGCAAGAACGGAGCAGACGGGAGCGAACAATCCGACCGTTTGTCCGCGCTTTGCGTTCGAACCTGTGTCGATGAACTGGATAAAGCCCATGTTCTGGACCAGGTATTTGAAACAGGATTTCGCAAGCGGCAGGCCTGGGGAAAAAATGAATTCGGTGAGGCTGTCGAGATCGCGGAAGGAGGCCAAAGATGAAACTGACATCGCAAATGATCAAGGACAAAGCCAGGGAACTGGGGATCGACTGCATTGGCATCGGCAGTATCGACCGATATAA
>CAYRWC010000264.1:0-4365 GCA_964427795.1 uncultured Oscillospiraceae bacterium
AGCCGTGAAGACTCGTCGACGATGATATTCAGTTGCTCGGTTCGTTTTACCTCATCCGGCCAGGTAACATCCCGGATGATTTCGGCGTAGCCTTGGATGACGGCAAGCGGGGATCGTAATTCGTGCGAGACATTGGCGATCAATTCCCGCCGCAGTTTTTCTGTGCGTCCGAGTTCTGCGCCCAAATTATTTAAAGCTGTTGTCAGCTGCCCGATTTCATCGTGCGATTTTACCGGCAGCCTGACGTTAAAATGACCAACCGCCAGTTTTCGCGCAGCTTCGGTCACCGCCCGGACGGGTTTGGAAAGCCTGCCGGAAAGAAACACGGCAAGGAAAAACGACGAAACGACCAATACCACTGTAATCAACCACAACTGCCTGCGCAGAATACTCGAGGCTTCGTCAAGATCGGCCAGCGAAAACACGGCGAATAAATAACCGCCGTCCTCTGTTTTATTGCCCAGAAGGGCATAACGGGCTGAACCGGACAGGGCATTGACGAAGCGGGTTTTGCCGTCTGCTTCGTCGGGAATCATGGATTGGACGGTTCGAATCATCATCCCCATCATCGGCAGCCCTTGAGAACGATAAGTCAGAATGCCATCCGAATCGAAGACGATCAGACTGGCATTCAGTTGCTCTGCCAATCCGTCATAATCGAGAGAACCGTTCCGGGCGGCTTCATGGATCGTTCGATCTACCGCGGCGATCCTTTCGTTCAGATAGGTGTCGCGCATAAAACCGGCTTGGATGATCCATAGAACGCCGATCGTCAGTAGCGCCATGCTGATGAAGCCTAAAAACAACTTTGTACCGATATGCTTCATTTACAGCCTCCTGCTTCAAACCGATAACCGGTGCCCCAGACCGTTGCAATTAAGTTGCGGCAATCGCCTAATTTGTCCCGTAAACTGCGAACATGGGTATCGACCGTCCGGGCGTCTCCATAATAATCGTAACCCCAGATATGATTTAGAAGCTGATCTCGAGTGAAAGCTTTTCCCGGCCGGGCCGCAAAAAAAGCCAGCAAGTCATATTCCTTGGGAGTCAGGGTAACCGCTTCATCGGCAATCGTCACCCTATGGGCTGCCAAATCTATTTTTAGGCATCCATAGACGAAGGTTTGCTGATCCTGGGTTATAGCTCCTGAGCGTTTAAGCAAGGCTTTCATCCTGGCGATCAATTCCCGCGGACTGAACGGTTTGCTGATATAATCGTCAACACCAAGCTCAAATCCAAGCAGACGGTCGTATTCTTCATCGCGGGCTGTCAGCAGGATAACCGGAATCTGACTTTCTTGACGCAATTGCTTTAAAGTTGCCCAGCCGTCAAGCCGCGGCATCATGACATCCAGAATAACCAGTGAAAACACTGTATCGGCGAAGCGTTTCAACGCTTCTTCGCCGTTGGCGGCCTCGGTGAAGGCCCAGTTTTCCGCTTGCGCGTACTCGCGGATAATCGTACGGATATGCTGATCATCATCAACGAGCAAAATATGAATCATTGATCGATCATCTCCCTTAATCCGATTATAACAGGATTGCTATTTCCAGATATAACGATATTTTAACAGGAAGATGTGTTGAATTCGTGAAAACGCAGCTTGGACGCCAATCAGGACCGGGGCACACAATTCTGTTTTAAATCCTCACAATTTCCATACATTTAAGCAATATGATCAAAGCATAGACACTGCAATAAGGCAGTGCCGATGAAAGTGAGGTTGATGATCATGAAAAAGAAAAAACTGTTGCTCTTGATCAGCGTTGTGGCTGTTTTTCTGGTCGGGGTTGCTTCCATATCTTATGCCGCAACCACGTACAGTTCGCCGGCGGAAATTGTTGCCGGACTGACCGGCAAGAGCGTCGATGAAGTCGCAGCCGCCCGGCAGGCCGGCACAAGTTACGGCACCCAGGCCGCGGAGGCGGGAAAACTGGCCGAATTTCAAGCATCAAAGCTGGACAGCTACCAACAACGGCTGGATCAAGCTGTTGCCGATCAGAAAATGACCCGGGAAGAAGCGGATAAGCTTTATGAAGCCATGAAATTGAGAATGGCAAATTGCGCCGGCGACGGCGCCGGTCAAGGAACAGCCGGCAATGGCGTCGGGCAAGGCAGAGGATCGGGCGGCTGTGGTATGGGCCGAAATGCCGGCCGCGGATCGGGATTAGGTTTTGGTTCCGGTTCAGGCTGCGCCAATTGTACAGGCACCTCGGGTAATTAATCCCTGAGGACACTAAAAGAACCGGTCCGGTTTTACACGCCGGATCGGTTCTTTTAGTGCGTAAAATGCTTCTTTTCATTTGGCTGTTAATTTCCGGCTTTTCTGATTTGTGATGTTTGCTGACTCTGATTACTTTCGCAGCTTGCGGTCATATTGGATTCACAGCTGGTTTGCCGGCTGGTTTCACGATCGGTTTGCTGTGATTCTGCGCCTTGGGCGCTGCCGGCGGTTTGCCGGTTGGTTTCGCGTTTGGTCTGCTGCGATTCTGTGCCTTGGGCGCTACCGGCGGTTTGCCGGTTGGTTTCGCGATTAGTCTGCTGTGATTCATCGCTTTGCGCGTTGCTATTGTCTCCCTGCCGGTTGGTTTCGCGGTTGGTTTCAGTGTTGCCGGAAGAAGCGGGTTCGCCGGTTTGATCAGCGATCGATTGAGTCGTCCGTTCTGTGAGCCGGGTTTGATTTTGATCGCGATCTCGCAGCAGTTTTTGAATAAGATCACCCAGCGGAGCATCGGCAATACTGGTTTCGTCCCAGTTTTCATTCTGTACGCGGGCTTGATTTAAAAGCATTTGCCGGCCGATGGATAAATGATTCCGATCAGCTTCGGTTAAAACCGCCTGATCGTTGGAATAGATGACGCGCACCTGCACGCCGGTTAAAGCGCCCGGGTTGCCGCTCCCGTCCAGGCTTAATAATTGTGTTCTGAGCAGATCGGCGTTTTCCGGCATAACGGCGGAGATCAACATCGTTTGAACGGATACCTGATTGCTTTGCCTGAGTATTTCCGTCCAGCGGGCAATCGCGTCCTGCCAGGTTAAACCGGTTAAATTCCGACCTTTCAGCAACGACGCGGCATCATCGTTCATGGCTTGGCAGGAGATCACGGTTAATTGTTTATTTAAAGATAATTCCAGGCTGGGATTCACATCGATCGACAGGACGGCATAAGCCGGACCGGCCGATAATCCCTGGCTTAATATCAAACCTGCTGCGATCAGGAGAACCAGGCAAGCTGCGGCTAAAGTAAATCTCAACCGGCGTTTATGGACGGCCGGCTTAGTTTTGGCAAGCGTTGTTTCCATATTGATTTCCTTTCCAACAGCCATGTCCGGCTGCCATAAGAGCTTGACCATGCGGCAATCAGATGTAAAAACGTAAGCATATTTATGGTCTATGCTGAGAATTGTCCCCGTTTTCATTTGGAAGCCTCCCCGAAAACTGTGATATAAGATCGAATGACCTGCAGATCGCTGCGCATCAACAAGGTCAGCAGAATAATGCCGGGACGGTTTTTCTCAATTGTTTTGACCGGCACTTGGCATCGGCGCGCCAATTCGGCGCCGGGCAATCGATGCTTCTCCAACAGGTGCGTATAAAGCTCATCATCATCGGCCAATTGTCTGGCAATCCGGATGCACAACGATTGGCTGTCCCGGTGTTTCGGGAAACCTGCCGTTATGCCGGGAAGGCTGAAGCCGAACTGTTCCAGCTGCCATTCCAATTGGAGCAACGATTCATGGATTTCCAGATTTTGACTGAACTGCCCGCTTTTTGGATCGCATAGCTGATCTTCTATGGATAATCCGTCGGCTGAGTCGCAATCAGTAAAGGGGAGAACGTGTTGATGGGTTTTGTTCCGCCTGATCCAATCGTATAAACAATGCTTGATAATCAGATAAGCGTAACTGTAGAAGGGAACTTGTCGATGATGGCTGTAACGGTCGATCGCCTGATTGAAACCTTCTAAAGCGATACTGAATTCATCTTCTTGTTCGGCAAAAAATGAATGCGTGATTCGACGGACCCAGTGCTTGATTTCCGGCACGCTCTCAGCGATAAACTGATTGCGCAGCTGTTCATCGCCAGCCTGGATTTTTTCTATGAGTATGTCAGGTCGATCGGGGCGTTGGAACATTTGGCGCCTCCTTGACTGATTGCTTTGAGGACCCTCTGCTATTATCATACGCAAGCCGCGGCTGCTTTGGGAGGGATATCTGGAAGATATTTAAAATCATACAATTTGCCAGACTTGAAGTTCTGTGTTAACCTTAAATTAACCGATAATAGACTATTATGATGCCGGAGGGAAAGCCTTGCGACTTTGGATTGAAAAATTTAAAGAAGTTGTTGTTTCAGTAAGCCCG
>CAYRWC010000265.1:0-4339 GCA_964427795.1 uncultured Oscillospiraceae bacterium
TAAAATCAATTAAAGGCCGCCGTCTATTTCCTCATAATTTTGCGATAGCTTCCCGGAGTGATCCCGCAAATTTTCTTAAAACTGCGAATAAACACCGCGCTGGAAGTAAATCCGCAGCGTTGGGCAATCGTATCGAGATTATCATCGGTTTCGATCAATTTCTCACAGGCTTTTTTTATACGCACAGCGCTGATGCTTTCGGTAATGCCCTGATTGGTCTCCTGGCGGAATATTTTTGAACAATAAGCCGGCGTAAAATTAAACTGTCTGCCGATTTCATTCACGCCGAGATTCATATCGGCATAATGGCTCTCGATAAATTCTTGAATGCTCTGTCCCAGGATTTTCACAGAATGGCGCTCGCGATAAACCTGACGGATCTCCTGCATTCTATGAATAAAGTAATCGCGAAAGTTATCAATCGTTTTATAGGTTTCAATATTGAGGTCAAAATGATAGTCGGAAAGCGCCACATTGTTTTGGGTATCCAATTCACTTAAAATATCATTGGCCTGCACGCACAAATCAAAGATAAAACCGCGGGCGGATTCAGGCGTCCCGGGTAATTTCGACGAAAAACAATGGGTGAAAATATTGTGATACACTTGGCTGCAATCCGCGTTATCGTCTTTGATGCCTTGCATCAGCATCATCCTGATGGAACTGTCCTGTAAAAAACGATCCGTTGTCGCCAGGGCGAAAAGATCCTGGTAGCATAAAACCTGCCCGGTTCCTAAAACAATCTTGTATTCTTCAGCACGCAGCGCCTCATTATAAGAAGAACGAATTTCTTTCAGCGTCCCATAACAATTGCCGATCCCGGCGGTACAGAGAATTCCCATGACGTCATTGAGAAATCGCAGGGAATGTTCGGCGATGGCTTTTAAATCGGAACAGCTTGTGCCCACAGATAAATTGACGATGCAGACAAATCGATCCGAATTGATGTTGACAACAAAGCCTTTGTTTTTTTCGTTGCAAAGCTCCTCGATGACATTGGGAAGAATAATTTTCGAAAGCATCGGGCGTTCATCGACAGAGTCTTTGGAAAAGATATTATCGTTCCATTCTTCAATATCAAAAAGCATGACGGCAAATTGTTCTGAAAGCAGCGATTCCCCCAGCTCGGCAAATAAATGATCGGCCGTGGAACCGGCAGGAACAATCCCGTTGATCAGATTCAAGACCAGATTATACTTCCGCGCCTGACGGAATTCCGATAAATCGGATGTATAACGCGTTTTATCGCTGATAGCCGTCTTGATGCTGTCTTCAAGATATTTAAATTCCTCGGCTCCGGTAAAGTGCTCTTTGTCGTTCAGCGATACCGCGCTTTCCAGCAAACGCGCCACCGGTTTGTAATTGACTTTTGTCAGCAGGAAAGCCAGTATAATGCCGAATAAAAAAACAGAAATCACATTGATAATGCTATAGAGCCGGAAAAAAGACAGCGACTGATTCATCGCGGCCAGCGGGATAAAGGAAACATACCGATACGTCGTGACCGTAGATGATTTGACAAAAACCGCATAACGCAGTCCATTAAGCGTTGTTTGCTGAATACCTTCTTCCAGAGAAATTGCGGACGGATCAATTTCGCTCAGCAATGACGAGCGTATCAAAACCTGATTGTCGCTGTTCAGAATCATGATGTTGCCGCTTGTGGACTGTTCCAAATAATCCATGTTTTCCTTGATGCGCGTCGGATTCAAAACAGAAAAGACAGAATAAGTCATATTTTTGCCACTATAATATGTCGATATGAATATCGGCATTCTGATGGCAACGGTTTTCTGTCCCATGGAAGTGGTTATCGGGAGCAGTTCGCGGGGTTCGTCAACCGTGAAAAAGCTGTCGGAATACGACATTTGATTATAATAAGTACTAAAATAGTATTTAGCGGACAATGTCGCGTAATAACCTGATATGATCCGGTCGCTTTGCGGCAGATAGATGAACAAATCGGTTAAATTACTGTTGCTGATCATCTGCATTTTTCTTTTGACCAGATAAGATGAGTAAGGAGATATTCCACCGTTGGTAAATTCCTCATCCAATAAATTCAGCAGATCAGGGTCGCGCTGCAGCCCGTCGACTTTATTGGCGGCATTATTCAGCTCCTGGTCGATAATTTTATAAAACTGCTCAAAAGCCGCGTAATCAGATCGGCTCGTCTGTTGAATCATTTGCCGGTAAGAGATCTGATAGATAACGACGGCGGAAATCAAGGATACCAGAATAAAACAAAAATAGGAAAACAAAATATGAGAAAAATATTTCCCAATTTTATTTTGCCTCGCTATTTTCATTTATCTGCCGCTCCTTATATATTTTTTTCAACCAGACAATAAGGGGCTTGTCGCGATGAAAGAGGTTTGTCGCGATATCATGCTCCTGCTTAGCCCTAATTCTTTGAGAGAATGACTGATTTTACGGACTTATTATACAGCATGTGTCAACAAGCTGGTTTTAATATGCCCTTCACCATCATAAGGGGGTAAATCGATCATTTCAACAAAGATTTGATCAAAATGAGCCCGATTCTTGTTTTAATCAACCCAATCTACATTTTGCAAACTTTCTCGAATGAATCATCGTCTTTTTGCTCATTGATTCTTTTTATCATCAATTTACAGTAAACGGAGGCCATTTATAATAAAACCGACAGACTGGACGTCATTTTGAAGATTTCCTCGATCCAACGGAAACAGACACCTGAGGAAACTGAATAACGGCCGGATCGGTTAAATAAATCTGAAAGAGGTTGATGGTTCATGAAAAAACGGTTCCTATCCCTTGCTTTGGCTGTGTTGATGTGTGCCGCGGTATTCGCGGGATGTTCAAGCGGCAGCACCACTGTATCGACTACCACGGCTGCTCCGGCAACCACGACGGCCGCGCCAAGCGGTAGCGCTGAAACCACACTTGGAAACGATGACGGATTCACCGGTTACCCGATGAATAAGACTGACAAAACGCTGTCCTTTTATATTCTTATCAACTATGCCTACGCCGTTCCGGACGGCGTTGATCGTAACGACAACTATTTTAATCAGAAGTTGGCTGAAAAAGTCGGCGTGAAAATCGACTGGCAGTCGGTTCCGGCCGGCACCGACGCCGGTCAGGCGTTTAATCTGATGCTGGCAAGCTCCGAGCTGCCTGATATCTATTATAATGCCGGCGTACCAAACAGCGCTGCCGATTTGCTGGAATCCGGTACGATTGCTGATCTTTCCGATTATCTGCCGAAATACGCGCCGGCTTATTACGCAAAATTGCAGTCCGACGAGAGCATTGACAAATCGGTGAAAACTGACGATGGAAAGTATTACGGCTTTGCGTTCCTGCGCGAAAATTTATATCTTGGAACATATGCCGGTCCGGTCATCCGTCAGGATCTGCTGGATAAGGTCGGCATGACCGCTCCGGTTACCATCAGCGATTGGGACAAAATACTGCGCGCTTTTAAAGATCAGAATTTGGCTAAATATCCATTTAGTGTCTCAGGTGGCACAAGCAGCCTTAGCCTGGTTTTCCAGGGTGCTTACGGCTCTGCCGCAAATTTCTATGTCGACGACAACAATAAAATTCAATATGGTTATGCCGTTGACGGTTACAAGGAATTTTTGAAGCAGATGAATCAATGGTATAAAGACGGTATCATTGATCCGGATATGCTGACCAACGACGCCGCCGCGCTGGAAACCAAAGTGCTGAACAGCGAAGTCGGCGCCTGCCAATCGACCGGCGGTACAGTCATCGGTTATGATGCGAAGCTGAAAGCTAACGGCAATACGACAGACACTTGGGCGGGCGTATCTTATCCGGTTTTGAACAGCGGCGATAAGGTTCAGTATACTCAAGGCGAAACGAATAATATCGGTCTTTGCGCCGTTATTACCAGCAGCTGCAAGGACATTCCGCTGGCCTGCCGTTTTCTGGACTATGGTTATACCGAAGAAGGAATGGCTTTCTCCAGCTTTGGTGATGAAGGCGTTACTTTCGAATATGACAGCAACGGTGTACCGAAGTATTTAGACTCGTTCATTAATGATCCCCGCGGCAATGACTTCATGATGAAGACTTATACCGGCATGTCCGGAAACTGCGCTACCGTCCATATGCTTGCGACAACGAATACTTATCCCGAACTTCGTAAGAAGGCCGTTGACTCCTGGTATGTTGAGGGAACCAGCAAGCATCTGCTGCCCGGTTCGCTGACCATGACGACCGATGAAAGCCAGAGCATTGCCAATGAGAAAACAGCCATCGATACCTATGCAACCGAAATGTTCGCCAAGTTTGTGCTTGGTCAGGAATCTATCGATGGTTTCGATGC
>CAYRWC010000266.1:0-4333 GCA_964427795.1 uncultured Oscillospiraceae bacterium
GGACAAAACAGCTGTTATTCTTTACAATAATGGGAGTATCGGAAAAGGGAGATGAGCAAAAATGAATGAGACCCTGAAAGCGATTCAAGACCGGCGGAGCATCCGCCGTTTCCAGGCAGAGCCTTTGACCCAAACCGAATTGGACGCTTTGGCCGACGTGGCCTTGGCTTCGCCGACCGGCATGAACCGTCAGACCTGGGAATTCCGTTTTATTACGGATCAGGCTTTGATTGCCGGCCTTAACGCCGCCGCTATGGAAACCTTTCGCGAGGAAGGCAACCAGGCGATTATCGATCGGATGGCCGCCCGGCATGAGAGCATCTTCTATGGAGCGCCGCTGGTCATCCTGATATCGATGCCCAAAGGCGAGGACGGCGGCCTGGACGCGGGAATAGCCGCGGCCAACTTGGCTGTCGCCGCCCAGTCGATGGGTCTGGGTTCCTGCATTATCGGGCTGGCCGCCGCGGCTTTCACCGGTGAAAAAGGCGAACGGCTGGCCCGGCAAGTACAATGGCCGGATAACCATGAATTCGCGATATCGATCGCCATCGGTCACCCGGCCATAACCAAAGAGCCTCATGAACGCCATCCGGAAAAAATCCGCTTTATCGGCGGCTGACGATTGACGACGGTCGTCGTCCGGGGGTTCAGCCGAAGGCCGTTAGTCGAGCAGCGGAAATTCGGTCAGCCGCAGGTTTGTGCAGCCGTAAGGGATCAGCCTTAGCGCTTCCGGCGGTCCGATCGGGGCGCGGTCTGCCGGCTGCGGCGCGGCTGAGCCGTCGACGACCGGCCAGTCGACCGGTCTGGCCTTGATGGTTGCGGCCACAGGGGCGCCGTCCGGGGAGAAAGGACACTCGCCGACCGCTTTTTCTTCCCATTTTATCGCTTCGGATTCGACGGCCTGTTCAAGTTTGATGCCGTATTGCCACTGCCCCGCGGGTAAAACTTCATAATCGCCGTGCGGCATTTCATGTCCCGGCAGATCTTGATTGATCGGCTGCCATTGCTCGGCGACCGGCCAGGCATAAACCAGAGGGCCGCGGACGAGCGCCGTCATCCGGTTCGGCCGCTCCAGCCAGACGGGCCGGGACGGCAAACGGAGAATAATCGTCGTATGAGCGGCCCAGCGGCGTTCCACGCGATGCAGGCTGCCGGCCACCGGCCGGAATTCTTCTTCCGCCGCCGCGCCGTCACCGGTTGTCCGAACGGTCAGCACAGGCGCTTCGGCCCAGCCCGGAATGCGCAGATCGAGAGCAAACCGGCAGTTCGGCCCGGCTTCGATTTCCAGGACGATTTCTTCGCGGAAGGGATAATCGGTTTGCATCCGGATATGAACCGGCTGTCCGGCGACCTCCGCGGCCAATTCTGCCGGCGCGTAGGCAACGACCGCCAAGACCGGGCATTCGCCCTCCCGGTCGCGGCGCATGAATAAGGAGCGGGCGAATTTAGGCCAGCCCTGGCTGAGATTCGCCGTACAACAGCCATAGTTCGGTTCCAGTCCGAATAAATTGGCCTGAGGGCCGTTGGTTCCGAAAACCGGCTTAGCCTGAGTCGAGCAGTTGATCTGATTGACCTGCTGATCGTATTGGTGGGTCCACATGGAGGGATCAAAGGTCGCCGGCAAGGCGTTGAAAGCGGCCCGTTCCAACCGGTCTCCCCAATAAGGATCGCCGGTCGCCGCCAGAAGCTGCTCCATGGAATACATGAATTCGACGACGGCGCACAATTCGGTGCCCCGGATCGGGCTGGTCCCGGCCAGACATTCGTCGCCGCTGAATAATCCGTGAACCTGACCATGATAACGGTCCAGCAAATCCAGCATCCGGCGGGCGGCTGTCCTGTCTTCTTCGCGCGCGGAAATCAGGCTGTATAAAGACCAGCCTTTGAGCATCATCGCCTGGTTGACGACATGGGTCAGATAATTCCAGCGCCCGGCTTCTTCCGGCTGCCGGTACGGCCAGATATCGTATAATGCCGGGTAATCGGCGCCCTGGCTGTGCAGCTTGACCGCCAGCTTGACCAGCCAGTCGGCCGGCCGGCGGCGGTAAAGCCAGATGATGCTGATCAGCGCTTCGTACCAGCGGGTCTGGCCCCAGCCAAACAAGGTGTGGCCGTCCATATGGCGGTCCAGGTTGAGCAGGGCTTTTTCAACGGCCGGCTCGATCCGGGGATCATCAGTCGCGTCGGCGTAAACAGTTAAGGTTTTCAGGATGAGAAACAACGCCCAGACATCATAGGCAGCGCGTTCTTCCCGGCTGCACGGGCATATCCAGCCGTCTTCTTCCTGGCGTAGCAGGATCTGTTCGATATACCGGCACGCACGCGACTTCAAATCGGCATCATCAAGAAGCCAGGCCAGAGGAATGAAGCCGTCCAGCCAATACGGAACCCGCTCCCAGCCTTCATGGCTGCCGCCGATCCAGCGCGAATCGGCGATGTCCGGCCAGAATTGATCGAGATGGCCGGAAAGCCCGTCGGCCTGAATGCGCAGTTGGCGGCGCAGCCAGCCGGTCGGCTTGATCGCTGTTATCGGGAAAAAATCGAAAGCAGCCGGTTGAATCACAAAAGACGATGGTGCAGCGTTGATCTTCATAATCCAGACCTCCAAATGATTTTACCTTGAATATAACAAGTTGTTTGGTAGAATGAAATTGTTAATATCGATAATCTTTACTTCCGTATAAAAATAACCGGAGAGAAAAATGACGCTAAAAAGACTGGATTTGAATAGCCACCCACAATACAAGCAATGCGATTATCGACAATTTTTTGCCGGAGAACACCATGTGACCCGCATATGCCGGGAAAGTGTTTTGATCTTGATGCTGAACGGCTGCCTGCGTTTTGAAGAAAACCGCATACCGGTCGAGCTGGCTGCCGGCGACTGGTATATCCAGCCGGCCGGTTTGCTGCAAAGCGGGCCGCGGCCGTCGGACTTGCCTTTTTATCTTTACATTCATTTTAACGGCGTCTGGCTGCCGGAAACCAGCATCGACACGGAAACGGCCGGCCGGCGGCCAAATTATCTGGCCGGCCGCGGGCGTTTTGATCCGGCGGAATTCCGGCCGCATCTGGATGAATTATGGCGCCTGCAGGTGCGGCAGCCGGATTGCCGTTTTGGCTTGCAGGCTTTGTTCGACGTTCTGTTGTATCGCCTCAGCCGGCAGCCTTTGCTGCTCAAGCCGGCCGACCGGCGCGGCGAGGCGATCATCCGGGCTATGGAAACCCGCTACCGGGAAAACATGACGATTGAAGCATTGGCGTCTGAATTCCACTATACGCCGGATCATTTGATCCGCAAGGTGCGCGAGTTGTGCGGACAGACGCCTTATCAATATATCCGCAGCTTGCGTCTTCGTTTTGCCTGCCAGCAATTATTGCTGACAAACCGGACGCTGGCGGTAATCGCCGACGAGGCGGGATTTACGGATACGGCGGCTCTTTACCGGGCTTTTCAGGACGTTTACGGATTATCTCCCGCCGCCTGGCGCGAACGGGAACGGCGATTGCCCTGACTTTAGGCGGCTTCTGTCTGAGCCGGGACTGGCGCCGAAGTCCATCCTGTGCGAAAATGTTTGAGTAATGTGTTTTCAAGGGGGCATTTTTTTGTTCTGGACATCCTTTTTTCAAGAAATACCGCACGGGGCATGGCTGCTGGTCCTGGTCCTGGCGGCCAACGGCTTTGCCGCCGGACTGCTTTTTACCGCCACGCGGCGCATCCTCAAAAAGAAGCAAAGAGCCGTCCTTATCCTGATCGCGTATTTAGCTCTGATTCCTGCCGGAACTTTGCTGCTCCTGAACCGCATCCTGCTGGCGGGCGGCCGTTACCAGAATCCGGGCTTACAAGGCGCATTTGCGCTGGGCGGCTTGATCAGCGGCCCGCTGATCGTCTGCCTGGTTTTCAATGCGTGGACAAAGATACGTCAATTGCTGAAAAGCAGTAAAAAATAAAATAATTTCACAAATTTTCGTTTGCCGCAAGCCGCTTCCGGGGGTTACTTTTTGCCACCCGCTATGATACCATTCATTTATCAGGATCATTCAGCCGCGATCAGCGAACGGCCGGAGCATGGTATCGGTCCGACCGATTGAAAAAGGGGGGAAGATCCGTGCAATACCGCAAATTCGGCAATACCGGAATGAATATTTCAGCCTTGGGGTTCGGCGCTATGCGCCTGCCGGAGTGTTCGGCCGGCGGAACCCTTGTTTATGATGAAGATAAGAGTATTCAGATCATTCGGCGCGCATTCGAACTGGGCGTCAATTACATCGACACGGCGCCCTATTATTGCGACGGGCAAAGCGAGCAGATTGTCGGCAAAGCCCTGAAGGG
>CAYRWC010000267.1:0-3435 GCA_964427795.1 uncultured Oscillospiraceae bacterium
TCCTGGACCAGCGGCAAACGTGAGTTTTCCGTTGAGATGCATGCTCCGGGCATCTATGTACAAGCCGAACATGAAGGGAAGAGTTATGTCTATACCGACGGCAGCCTGACTCCCGCGATTTATGATGCACGGGAAGCAGCCGGCAGCGACGCTTTGTGGGATTATACCGGCGTGACGGCGCTGTGCCGGTCCTTTGCCAGAGCCGTGACAAGCGGCTCCAGACCTTCGTCTCCCTTTGAAGACGCTTACCACACGATGCACGCGGCGTTTGATATTTTGGCCCAAGCACAACTTTCCGGAATTTATTCCGGTCAATATCCTTCAGAATGACAAAACAGGCGACACAGGATTTTCGTCAAGAAAATTGCGTTAAAAACATGCTTCAGTTGATTTCCCGGAGGTTACAAGATGAAAAAATACATTTATTCATTATTCACAAAACCCTGGAAAACGCTGCCGGCGCAAAAGCTTGCCGAAAAAGTGAGGGCGCTCGGCTTCGATGCGGTTGAATTCCCGCTGCGCAACGGGTTCCAGGCCGAACCGGAACATGCCCGGCGCGATTTGCCCGGACTGGCGGCGGCCTTTAAGGCGGAAGGCCTGGCCATAACCAGCGTTGCCAGCGATACGACCGAGGAAGTCTTTGCGGCGTGCCAGACTGCGGATATACCGGTCATACGCATCATGGCGGGTTTTGATCCGACCAGGCGATATTTAGCGTGTGAAGTAGAATGGAAACGATATTTGGACACGTTGGTGTCTCTTTCGGAGAAATACGGCGTAACAGTGGGCATCCAGAACCATTATGGGCCAATGGTGTTTAACTCGATGCAATTAAAGCACCTGGTGGAGGGATATGATCCGAAACATATCGCCGCCGTCTGGGACGCCGCCCATTCGGGTCTTGCCGGAGAAGAACCGGAACAGGGATTGGATATCATTTGGGATCACCTCTGCATGATCAACTTCAAGAATGCTTTCTGGCGCAGAAAAAACGGTCCGGAGGCGCCGGAAGCGATTTGGGAACCGTATTTTACAACGGGGCGGCAGGGTATGGCCAATTATCCGCGTATTGCGCGATATTTGAAGGAACGGAATTATTCCGGCACAATCTGTCTGCCGGCGGAATATACCGATGCCGCGCTGACCGACTCCTTGATCCCATCGGATTTGAGTTATGTAAAAAGCTTGCTCGAAGCCTAACAATAATAAACACCAGACTTATAAATCCAAATACAACAGCAGCTGAACTTCGTTGGAAATGTTCTTTTCTTTATAATAGGCGCATTTGTTTATGGCGCCGATGTGCGCGCCCTGCTTAAAATAGAAGTTTACCGCAGGAACGTTATTATTCTGGCATTCAATTTTCAGCTGCTTTAATCCCAGCGTTTTGGCATTTTCTCTTACCCGATCAAATAAGTGTTGTCCGATTCCGCGATGCTTGTACATGGAATCCACACGAATATCCCATAAAACACCTAAATCATCACGCTCGTCCAGCATGTGAATCTGCGGCGTATTGAGACATAGCGCCGCTCCGCCAATAGGACGTTCATCGTCAAATGCCATATAAAAATGCCAGCTTGAAATATCAAATTCCGTCTTCCATCTCGAGTATTTCTCCCAAAATGTAAAATCTTTCACATAAGGCGCGACGGCTGTTTTATGAAAAGAAATACCTGATAAATCTTCAATGATTACCTCATAGATTTCATGAACACGGACCTTCATCTCAATGCTGTCATATAGTTCCGCTAGTTCCGCATCATTCCATGGCAGCTCTTTATAATGGATCATCCTATTCGCTCCTCAATTTCAAGTTGATCTGCTTTGAAAAACAAAAGCCGGCAATGATCAAATAGATGTTGTGACAGAGCCATATCAAGAGGCCGTATCAAATTAAAAGATGATACGGCCCCTTCAATTGATTCATTTAGAGAACAGCTGCAGCAAAATTTTTATGCTTACAGATTGCCGTCCTTTTTACCCATAAAGTGAACCAGTTCAACAACGCGGTTTGAATAACCCCATTCATTATCATACCAGGAAACAACCTTGAAGAAGCGCTTCTCGCCCTTGAGATTGTTCTGCAGGGTTGCCAGGCTGTCATAGATGGAAGAACGCTTGTCATGAATGAAGTCGGTTGAAACAAGCTCTTCGTCGGTATAACCGAGAATATCTTTCAAGTAGGTTTTGGAAGCTTCCTTCAATTTGGCGTCGATTTCTTCGATGGATGTGTCGCGGGTTGCCGTGAAGGTCAAGTCGACAACAGAAACGGTAGGGGTCGGAACGCGGAAGGACATACCGGTCAATTTGCCTTTAACAACCGGCAGCACTTCGCCGACAGCCTTGGCGGCGCCGGTGGTGGACGGGATGATGTTGATAGCCGCCGCACGGCCGCCGCGCCAGTCTTTCTTGGACGGGCCGTCAACGGTTTTCTGGGTGGCGGTATAAGAATGGATGGTGGTCATCAGGCCTTTTTCAATGCCGATGCCTTCCTTCAAGATGACATGGACCAGCGGAGCCAGGCAGTTGGTTGTGCAGGAAGCGTTCGAAACAATATTATGCTCGGCAGGATTATATTCATTCTGGTTGACGCCCATAACGAGTGTCTTGACGCCGCCCTTGCCCGGAGCGGAAATAATGACCTTTTTGGCGCCGGCTTCGAGATGGCCTTTGGCCTTCTCAGCGTCGGTGAACAAACCGGTCGACTCGATAACATACTCGACACCCAGCTTGCCCCAAGGCAATTCGGCCGGGTTGCGGGTGGCCATGACGCATTTGATCTTATTGCCGTTGACGACGATAACATCGTTGCCTTCAACATCAGGCGCGCTCTTCTCGGTGGAAACCGTGTGCTTGAACTTGCCCTGGGTCGAGTCATACTTCATTTGATAAGCAAAATAATCGGCATCAGTTGAAATATCTACGACGGCAACAACATCAATGTCTTTGCCCAGCAGACCTTGGTCGCAGATCGCCTGGAAAACCATCCGGCCGATACGCCCGAAACCATTAATACCAACTTTAATAGCCATGTACTCATCCTCCTGATATTTTCCCTGTTAAGGGTTTATTGAACTCTTTATCATTCTAAGTTTATCCGAAACTTTGTGAAATTTCAATCAAGACATTGTGATTTCCTTGTAGAAATAACGCGCAGCACGAACCCTATTCGCTGTTGAAATGACCAAATCAAAATCCTTTGTCGAATTTTGTCGGACTTATCGCGCGCAACATCGACCTGAAACAGGCGATAATCATCCTGAAAAACACTCGCCGGCCCTTAAGAAATACGCTAGGAGGATAATGCTTTGTACATCGCTTACCAATATCGCCTGTACCCGACAAAAAAACAGCGTGAAGCGATAGAGCGCCGTTTTACCTATGCCCGCTCGATCTATAGAAAGCTGTTGGCGCAAGCCATAACCACCGGCC